>JAMOMM010000571.1 GCA_027067085.1 Hyphomicrobiales bacterium | reverse complement strand
CATAAGGGGCCTCAAGCTCGTTGGTAAATGGCGACCAGAACTGGTCCATCAAATGGCCAAATGCCTCAAGCTCTATTCCATCCATGCCACCAGCTTGCATCCTCTCAGCAGCGTCAGCATAATCGATAATAATGCGGGCGATGTCCCAATCTTCCATCTTTTTGGGAAAAGCGCGGTGTGAAGCTTCACGATTAGGGGACGGCGAAACAACGGGCAACCAGTCCCCTTTTGACCACCCCGTGCGCCTGCCCAAATGGGTGAGTTGGATCATAACAGCGCAATCGTGTTGGTGCACCGCATCGCTAAGTTCGCACAACCACGGAACAACTTCGTCTTTGTAGGCTAAAATATTATTGAAAACAGGGGCAGAATCGCGTGAAACGGTTGCAGATCCAGCCGTCATTGTTAAAGCAACGCCAGCACGGGCTCGTTCCTCATGGTAGGCGCGGTATCGCTCAGTGGGCATCCCGTCTTGAGGATAAGCTGGCTCGTGCGATGTTATCATTATCCGGTTTTTTAACGTTAAGTGTTTGAGCTGGTAGGGCTGTAATAGCGGATCACTACTCATGACATTACCTTTTTTTGATTTGTTATATCTGGCTCTTTTACGACCACCCGATTATCCCCTAGTACCATGCATCCTTCATCGAGGCCTTTTTGATTGAAATGAATGCGCAAAGCTCTTCATCTTTGGCTTCATCTAACGGCGGTGCAACATATTCATTGAGGACATTTTTCCACCGCTTATTGGCGCGCGTTGCAGTGTCTAAGGAACCGTTGTCTGACCATTGTTCCCACGTGTCATTGTCACTAATTTGGGTTTCCCAGAAAGCTGTTTCATAGTTTGCCATTGTGTGAGCACAACCCAAGAAATGTTCACCTGGCCCCACTTCATCAAAGGCGCTGCTTGCTAGCGTGTTTTCATTTATTTCCATGCCAGCTAAATAGGCATGTAACGCCCCGCAATAATCTGCATCCATGATAAATTTTTCATAAGACATCGACAGTAACCCATCAAGGAAGCCAGCCGCGTGAAGCACAAAATTTGCTCCGCACTGCACATTGGCTTGCATTGATGTGACACTTTCCATCATCGATTGGGCATCAGGTAATTTGGATGTCGTAAACGCGCCAGAACACCGCAGCGGCAGACCAGCGCGGCGGGCCAATTGCCCCACCACCAACGAACCAACGGCAGGTTCTGGTGTACCAAAAGTTGGTGAGCCAGATTTTAACGACATTGAAGATAGAAAATTTCCATAAATTACTGGTGCGCCAGGGCGAACCAGCTGCGTAAGTGCGCAGCCCACTAAGGTTTCCGCATGGGCTTGGGCAATGGCACCTGGCATGGTAATTGGGCCCATTGCACCACCCAAAATAAAGGGCACAATAACGCTACCTTGATTTGCTTGAGCGTAGGTGCGAATTGGCTCGGTTGCAGTGGCATCCCATACCAATGGAGAGTTTACATTCACGTTACCCATGATAACGCAGTGAGCATCAACAAACTCAGACCCGAAAACAATTCTGGCCATATCAATAGAATCTTGCGCGCGTTCTGGTGCAGTGATGGATCCTAAAAATGCTTTATCAGAATATTTTAGATGGGCGTAAACCATATCTAAATGGCGCTTATTTACGGGCACATCGGTTGGCTCGCAAACCGTGCCTCCTGAATGATGTATCCATGGGCTGGCATAGGCTAGTTTTACAAAGTTTTCGAAATCTTTGATGGTGCCATAACGGCGACCCTCATCTAGGTCCATAACAAATGGTGAGCCGTAAGCTGGGGCAAAAACTACATTATCACCACCAATTTCAACATTTCGATTTGCGTTTCGGGCATATTGGGTGAACTGAGATGGAGCCGTTTTTAACAACTCTTGCAACAAGCCAGGTGGAAATTTGACATTCTCACCATTAACCTGTGCGCCAGCTTTAGCCCATAAATCAAGAGTAATGTTATCGCCGCCACGAAAATCAACGCCAACGTTGATGAGAATACGTTCTGCGGCTTTCTCAATTTTTTCAATGCTCTCATCAGACAAGATTTCATAAACGGGTATCTTTCGAGTGATGTATGCTGGTGCCTTAACAGCAGATGCAGCGCGATGGGCTTTACGGCGATCGCGCGCGCTTCCCCTTTCCCCTCTTCGGCCTCCTTTTTGGGCCCCTTTTTGGGCCCCTTGTTGGCCCGCTTGTTGGTTGTGTTTGTTTCTTGATGGGCGTGCACTAGTGCGAGAAACGCTTACACTTTGTGAACCACTTATTTGAGCATTTGAATCTACTGGCGTTGACGGCACATTTGGCAATTCAATTCCCTCACTGTTATAGCCACACCTTTGGGGGCTTCTTTTTTCAGTGATTTAATTTAATGGGACAGATTGATATTCACCTGTTCAACCAACGACGTTAAAACTTACGTTTACGTCTTTTGACAAAAAAAACCGCTAATTCCAAAAGGAACCAGCGGCTTAAAGTAAGGGAGGAAGAAACTGAAAAATCAGTATTGCTTACGAGTAGAAATACTCGGTAAATGGGAGGTGCTGATATAATCGCTGCGCTCGCAAAAGAAAATTGCAAACCCGCGGGTCAATCCAGATGTGATTTCTTTCAGTATTTGAAAAAAGGCCATGTCGAAAATTCCATTTAATCGTGCACCGCAACACCATTGCTGCAATGCAACATAAATAGTATTCCACGATTTAAACTACAAGCACTAATCAATCATAACAGCCATGCAACTATCACATGGCTGTTTGCGACAACAAAATAAATCCGTATGCACCATATGGACAATATTGACACTGGCAGCTTTATGGTAATGCTATAAGCTTTAGCACAGCCACAAACGAACAAATCAATAACATGCTCTAAACGATAGAGTAGACAAGAGAATTTTATGGTTACACATCGCTTCATTATTGCAGACGACCACCCGTTGTTTCGTGACGCATTGGATCAGACTATTTCCAGTTCAATGCCAGATTTGGAAATCATTCAAGCTGGCACCCTTGACCTTGTGATTGAAAGCCTTGAAGGGGGCGATGATGTCGATCTGGTTTTGCTGGATTTGAAGATGCCTGGCGTTCAAGGGTTTTCAGGATTGATTTTCTTGCGCGCGCAATTTCCCAATATTCCAGTTGTGGTTGTTTCTGCCAGTGAAGAAGCTCAAGTCATCAAACGCGTTATGGAACTGGGTGCTTCTGGGTTTATCCCTAAATCTGCATCGATGGATGATATGCAATTGGCGGTTAAAACCGTTTTAGCTGGCGAAGTTTGGATCCCCGAAAATATCAACACCGACAGCAGCCAAGACGATGACAGCGAATTAGCTCATCGCTTAACAACACTCACGCCACAGCAATTGCGCGTACTTATGATGCTACGAGATGGATTGCTCAACAAGCAAATTGCCTACGAACTAAGCGTTTCAGAAGCAACAGTGAAGGCTCATGTGTCAGCTATTTTGCAAAAGCTCAAAGTTGATAGCAGAACGCAAGCAGTTATTGTTTCGAGTAAAATTGATAGCCTGATCGATACTTAAAAGCACGGTAAATTCTTTAGTTAGAAGCAAAGTTTAGAGACAAAAAAGCCCAGGTAAAACCCGGGCTTTTCATTTATTAAAGTGTTGATCTTATTTTTTCAAAAGATCGCGAATTTCTGAAAGCAGAACTTCTTGTGCTGGTGGTTCAGCTGGTGCTTCTGGTGCAGCTTCTTCTTTTTTCTTTGCGCTGTTCATGGCTTTAATAACCATAAACAAAATGAACGCAACAATAATGAAGTTCACAACCGCGGTAAGGAAATTACCATAAGCCAAAACAGCACCTTGTTTTTGCGCTTCAGCAAGAACAGTTGCAGTCACACCATCACCCAAACCAACAAAGTAGTTTGAAAAGTCTAGGCCGCCAAAAATAGCACCCACGACTGGCATCAAAACATCGCCAACAAGCGACTTAATAATCAGACCAAATGCGCCCGCGATGATTACACCAACGGCCATATCGACCACATTGCCCTTCATGGCAAAGTCTTTAAATTCTTTAAGCATAATATGCCCCCATTTATTTTATTTGCATCTGCCGCCATCGTTAACTTTTTGTTAATGAGTGCCAACATGACGCACTTATAAAGTAATCTGTGTTTTTTGCAAATTTCTCGGCGAACCATTCTAATACTTGCAAAAATGGTCCCTTACGGCTTTATTCAATAAAACATTCAATAAAATGGGCAAAGGAATTTAAGTGCTAACATCGTGGACAGTTGTGTTAATGGCTCTGGCTTATGTTGGCGTGCTTTATGCCGTGGCAACATATGGCGACAGGAAAGTGCGCCATAACATCGGCAGCCAAGGCGCTCCACGCCCGTTGATCTACGCTCTATCCCTTGCTGTTTATTGTACATCATGGACCTTTTTTGGTTCGGTTGGTCTTTCCTCTCGCACGGGCTGGGATTTTGTTCCAATTTACCTTGGGCCAATATTGGTCTTTGCTATTGGCTGGCCGCTGCTTCGCATCATCGTGCAAATTTCAAAACGACAAAACATTACTTCTATTGCTGATTTTATTTCAGCACGATATGGAAAAAACCGTTGGCTTGGCGCTCTTGTCGCCCTCATCGCTGTGATCGGCATTGTTCCCTACATCTCATTGCAGCTCAAAGCTATCGCGGTTTCCCTACAAACGATTTTAAACTCAGCCCCTGCGATTGAAACTGGTGTTGAGACAACCATCTCAACCAACCTGACGGGAAGTGGCGACAACTTTGCGCTGCTCGTAACGGC
>JAMOMM010000570.1 GCA_027067085.1 Hyphomicrobiales bacterium | reverse complement strand
AAAAAATACCGTCATAAGGTTATATCAGCATTCTTGCGCCAAAAACAAACCGTCAATGAAGTCAGCATCGATACAAAGCTTAGCGATATTTTTTTGAAAAAGTTCAAAAAAGGTTCCAACGTTAGCTGGACTTATTCCACTAAAGGAAGTGATGGCGCGGGCGATGGCGCAACTACTTTCTCCCTTGTTGGTCTAAGCAAAGCCCTAAAATGGGCCGACTGCGCCCAAAGGTTGGGTGGGTTTTAGGTCGCGTTTCACGTTCCGCAATATGTAATATACTCACCAAAGGCTTTAGGGGCTGGACCGTCGTACTTTTGCCAATCGCCACGTTGATTGAACGGGTTGGTTAGCACCTCCAGCAGCTTATGAAACTGTTCGAAATCGAGGTCATTGGTGGCGGCAGCCAAAGCTTCTTCAACCAAGTGATTGCGTGGAATATAGATGGGATTGACCTTATCCATTTTATCCGCGACTTGTTGTAGATCTACTTTCTCATGTTTAAGGCGCGTGAACCACGTTGCCAACCAGCTCTCAATTTGCGCCGTATCTGCAAACATGGCGTTTAACTTGTCGGCGTTCCCGCGCGCTGCATCGGCCAAATTGCGAAACAGTTGAGTGAAGTCTATGGAATTTCCATCAATAATTTTGAGCAGGTTTTCAATGAGCGCTCTATCATCATCTTGCGTGTTGGACAGGCCCAGCTTAGGGCGCATCTCAGCTAACCAATAGAAATTATACTGCGCGGGAATTTTGGTGACTTCATCACCTGCTAATCGAAACGATTTGCCTTGGTCTTCTTCGTCAATGAGTGGAATTAAAGTTTCGGCAAAACGAGACAAATTCCACACCAGCACATGAGGTTGGTTGGCATAAGCATAACGGCCGTAACGATCAATCGATGAGTAACAAGCTGCTGGGTCATAGGCATCCATAAATGCGCATGGGCCATAGTCTATGGTCTCGCCTGAAATGGTGGTATTGTCGGTATTCATCACGCCATGAACAAAGCCGATTGAAACCCATTTTGCCACCAAGGCAGTTTGGCGGTCTATGACGGCACGCAACAATCCTAGGTATTTGCTCTCAGATTCTTCAACCTCTGGGAAATGGCGTTTAATGGCATAATCGGCCAAGCGCTTAACTTTACCGTTTTCTTGTCTGGCTGCAAAATATTGGAATGTTCCAACGCGAATGTGGCTGGCAGCAATGCGGGTGAGAACAGCACCAGGCTCAAAGCCATTGCGCATAATTTTTTGCCCCGTTGTTACGGCGGCCAGTGCGCGGGTGGTTGGCACGCCCAGTGCGTGCATGGCTTCGCTAACCAGGTATTCGCGCAGTACGGGACCGATGGCTGCTTTGCCATCACCGCCGCGCGAAAATGGCGTGCGGCCTGAGCCTTTTAAGTAAATATCACGGCGTTGTTTATTTTGGTCAACAATCTCGCCAATCAGGAGCGCGCGGCCATCGCCTAAGCTGGGTGCAAAACCACCGAATTGATGGCCCGCATAAGCTTGTGCCAAAGGCTCTGCGCCTTGTGGGGCTTTCGCGCCTGCAAAAATTTGCGCACCTTGCTCGCTATCGAGCGCCTCAATATCCAAGCCTAACTCTTTAGCTAGTTGTTTATTGAGCTTGACCATTGAAGCATGGGCGACTTCATCACCTTTCCAATGGGCATATAGGCCATCAAGCTCGCGTGAGAACGTATTATCAAACCTAAAACCAAAGCTTGATTGAGTGTTCTCCACTGACTATTCCCACTCGATCGTGCCGGGAGGTTTTGACGTAATATCATAAACCACGCGATTGATGCCTTTAACTTCATTGATAATGCGGGTTGAAACCACACTTAAAAAATCATGGTCGAAATGATAATAGTCCGCCGTCATGCCATCAGTAGACGTAACAGCGCGCAGGGCACAAACAAAATCATAGGTGCGCCCATCACCCATCACGCCAACGGTTTGAACGGGCAGCAACACGGCAAAGGCTTGCCAGATGACATCATACAAACCGCTTTTGCGGATTTGGTCGAGATAAACCGCGTCGGCTTTTTTAAGGATGTCAATTTTGGCGCGGGTGATTTTGCCTGGAATGCGAATGGCCAAACCTGGACCCGGAAACGGGTGGCGACCAACAAAATTTTTGGGCAAGCCAAGTTCTGTGCCAAGCACCCTCACCTCATCTTTAAACAATTCACGCAATGGCTCGACCAATTGCATGTTCATGCGTTCTGGCAAGCCACCAACATTGTGATGAGATTTAATGGTGACAGATGGGCCGCCCGTGAACGATACGCTTTCGATCACATCAGGATAAAGCGTGCCTTGGGCTAAGAAATCAGCGCCGCCAATTTTTTTAGCTTCGGCATCAAAAACATCAATGAACAAACCGCCAATGATTTTGCGTTTCTTTTCTGGGTCACTAACCCCTTCAAGCGCATCGATGAACATGTCTGCAGCATCAACGTGGACCAGTTTAATGTCGTAATGATCGCGGAACATGGAGACGACTTCCTCGGCCTCGCCAGCGCGCATCAAACCATGGTCAACAAAAATACAGGTTAGCTGGTCGCCAATGGCTTCTTGCAACAGCACCGCAACAACAGATGAATCAACGCCGCCTGAAAGGCCGCAAATAACATTGCTATCACCAACTTGTTTGCGCGCATTGGCAATGGCTTCATCTTTAAACGAGGCCATGGACCAGTCGCCAGAACAGCCGCAAATGTTCATTACAAAGTTTTTGTATAGTTTGGCACCATCTGGCGTATGAACCACTTCAGGGTGGAATTGAACAGCGTAAAACTTGCGTTTTTCATCGGCAATGGCAGCAAACGGAGCGCCCGTTGATGTTGCTACAACCTCAAAACCATCAGGAATGGCCGAAACACGATCACCGTGACTCATCCATACTTGATGACGTTCACCAACAGACCAAACACCATCAAATAGTGCACATGACTTTTGAACATCAAGGAATGCACGGCCAAATTCTGAATGGTCAGGCTCTTCAACCTTGCCGCCCAATTGTTCACACATCAATTGTTCGCCATAGCAAACACCCATCACAGGCAAGCCCATTTCAAACACTTTTTGCGGGGCACGCGGGCTTTGCCCCTCAAGCACACTGGCAGGACCACCCGATAGGATGATGCCTTTGAGGCCTTCCCACTCCAATGCAGCCTCTGCCGATTGAAACGGTACAATTTCAGAATATACCCCAAGTTCGCGAACGCGACGTGCGATCAGCTGAGTTACTTGAGAACCAAAGTCAATAATAAGGATACGATCAGTCATGGCGCGGAAATAAAGCAAAACGGGCAAAACTGCAAGGCGTGAAGTAAAACGTACACAGTAATTCTCTTAGATTGAACCTTGGCCTTTGCACAACCTGTCAATGAGTTGACGTTTGGTTATGTTCAGGTTACATTCATGTAATAAAAGGTAACAAAAAAGTTATCGAAAATATAAAACCCTAGGAGGACGCTATGCAACGTGCATATAATTCCAGCTTAGTGGTGTTTCTGGCATTTGTGATGTCCATCGTGGCATCACTTTCAGCAGCAAAGGCGCAAGACGCGCCTGCTGTTGGCATTATGTCTAATGGAGATGCTGCGGTTACTGGATTTTCCGGAACCAAACAACAAGGTGAAAGTGCCTTTATCAATACACAAGGTGCTTCAGTAAAAATTATGGGGCTTGCAACGAGCGAGCCTGCGAGCGGGCAAGTCATCAATGCGCCGACAAAATTCGAAGCCTTTGCACGCGATGTTGGCCAAGTTTTTGGTGTGACGCTGGATAATGCCAGCCCACCAAATATTTATGTCACCGCCACGTCTGCTTATGGTTTGAACATTGTTAAACAAAGCGCTGACGGTAATGTCGAAAAACTTGCCAAAGGGGCACCAGATGCAACCTTTATGGCTGGCCAATTTGGACCTGATGGAAATGCTGGGACAATTTGGAAAATCGACGGTAAAACTGGTGCGATCAGCAAATTTGCTCAAATCGAAAACAGTGTTGCTGGTTTAGGCAATATCAACTTTGATGCCACCCATTATCAGTTCTTTGTTTCAGACCTTGAAACTGGCTTGGTTCACCGCATCGCGATGAACGGCCAAGTGATTGACAATTTTGACCATGGTACAACAGGTCGCCCAGCTGGCGGCCTTGACGCTGTTGAAAATGACCCTGCTCTTAAAGCTGACATCACAAACCCTGAGTTTGATACTGAAAACGCCGATACATGGGGGCTAACAGATATTCGCCGCCGTGTTTGGGGTTTGGCTTATTATTCTGGTCGTTTGTATTATTCACCAACTGAAGGGCCGCAAGTTTGGTCTGTTGGTATTAACACAGATGGTAGTTTTGCCGCTGATGCACGGATTGAAATTCAAACCGTACCCGGTGGATTTCCTGTTTCAGACATGTTGTTCACAACTGCAGGTCAAATGGTTTTAGCCCAGCGTGGCGGACAATTTGGCAGTGCTGACAATAGCCAATTCCATACGCCAAAAAACAACGCTGTTATGCGTTATTCGCGCGATGAAACTGGACAATGGATTCAAGAGCCTGAAAACTATGCCATTGGCTTTACCCCTGATTATAAAAACGCCTCAGGCGGCGTTGGTCTTGCGTGTGGTAATGTTTTGTGGAGTACGGGCGATGCCTTGCGCAATGATCCAAACATGGCCGAACAACTAGCCCGCGGTGGTGAACTTGTTATTCACGGTTTGCAAGGTAATAAAATTTCATCTGTTCGCCCGCGCAACACACCACCTGCTTCAAGCTGGTTTGTTGATTTT
>JAMOMM010000569.1 GCA_027067085.1 Hyphomicrobiales bacterium | reverse complement strand
ATCTCCTCAACCAAAGGATCAATTACTCGCATTGCCGTCAGCACGCCACGCGTTGTAATGGTAAAATCAAATCGCTCATTTTCAGGGTCAGGCTGGATTGGTTTAAAAAGCAACAACGCCTATGATGTAACTTCGATCAAAACAATGCCGCTAATGACAACCCTTTTGGCCTTGCTTGGCTTACTCGGTCTCATCACCGCTATGTGGTATCGCGAAGGCCGCTAAACTTGCACGCCCTTAGAGTCGTTCTGGTTTACATTGAACCAGAACAACCTACTTAAGGTATTGATAGTCTTGCATTTCATGCAGTGTTTGTGATTCAAACAAAACATGAAATGCTCTAGTTAAATAAACTCAAATATCGCGAGCCAGAATTTCTTCCACCAAGTCTTTGTCTTCAGGTTTATCCACGTCAATTGCCGCGTTGGCAAATGGCATCAAAACAGGTTTTGCCACAACACCAATGCGCCCAGAGGCCAATGCAAAAGCTTTTTCCAAATTTAGCGACGAAGTCAAATAAGAGAAAATTGCTTTAAACCCAAATGCAGCAACCAACTTAAACGGGTTTTTACGGTTCTTTTCAATCTGTTGCCAGAACGCTAAAACTTTCACCGCATTTGGCGTTTTAAAGGCAAATAAATTACATCCTGAAACTCGATCTGCTCCAAATTTCAAAAAGGTTCGCTTGGCGTGTGGATACGCTTTCAATATAACACTATCGCGCGCTAACCCAACATTCAAATCACCATCAGATTGCTCAGCCTTAGACATAAAACAATCAAGCATATCCGCATCTAAAAGCGCGTGGTCAGCAGTGGTCACAAGTACTTTTGCACCATCATCAATATGATCGAGGGCTTGCATCACCGATGCTGGTGCGCTGGTTGTCGAGCGTTCAAAAATCACATCGCCGCGCAAGTCGCCCAACGCATAATTAAGGGCAGCCTCGTCTTCTATCGACACACGAATGGATTGAATTGACGGGTGCGCGGCAAGCACCTTCACCACGCGCGCTAACATCTTTTCGCCACCCACTTCGATCAAACATTTATGGCTCACACCATAATGCTTGGCCATCGGATCATTGGGGCCACGGCTTGCAGCTAAAACCAGCGCGTGCCATTTTTCAGTTGGTTGAGGCATTTTATTTACAGACTTGCTTCATAAACACGATAAGTTTTATACGGCTCCCCGCCAAGATTCTCAATCACATGGCGCATGGCAAAATTATCTTCCAAAATCCACGACAACTCTGCTCGTTTAACCCCGCGCGCTTTGTGAGCAACCCTCACCGCTTCAATCACAGCCAACGCCAACGCCGATCCAACGGGCGTGCCATGAAACTCTTTTTTCACACCCATCAATGGCATGCGAGCTGACTCAAGCGGAGTAAATTTCATTCGCCATAAAATCTTAAACACACCGAACGGAAACAACTTTCCATCCAAATCTTTTATCCAATTATTGATATTGGGCAATGTAACCGCCATTGCAGCAGGCACGCCCTTATACTCAGCAATAGCGACATAATCTTCTTGCACCAAAATTTTCAACGCATCACCAAGTGCCGTTATTTCAGCTTGCGTCATAGGCACAAAGCCCCAATTATTAGACCAAGCATCATTAAACAAATCAATCACAATTTTCAGATCGCGTTTCAAATTTTTCTTAGAAAAACCTCGGACAACCAAATCACCTGATTTTGATGCTTTACGCACCATCATTTGCATCGCCCGTGGCGGCTCTGGCAGGTCTTCAAAATTATATGCAATAACATCTTTAGCGGTCTTATATCCAAGCGCTTCAACATGTTTTTGATACCACCGGCGCGCATGGGGCATCATCACACTGGGCGGTGTATCAAAGCCATCAATCAAAATACCAATATCTTCATTGATCGAAAAATTCATCGGCCCAAACATGCGTTTCATACCGCGTTGTTTAAGCCAATCAGCTGCTGTATCAAGCAACGCTTTAAACACCGCTTCATCATCAACTGCATCCAAAAAACCAAAATGACCCGTTGCATCCTTATAGCGTTCAAGATGCAAATCATTGATCTGCGCTGAAATACGCCCGACAATTTCACCATCGCGTTCAGCAATAAAAAGCTGGACCGTTGCATGGTCAAAGTACGGATTTTTCTTCGGGCTGATGTGTTCGTTGCGCTCAAAAAACAATTGCGGCACAAAATTCTCACAACCCGCAAAAGTCTTAAATGGCACCTTTAAAAAAAGATCACGATCTTTTTTACTATTCGCCTCACGAACATCAATCTCACCAATCATAAATCATTTCTCCACCCTAGAACGTTTCATGTTTTGTTTGTCACGCAAACACAGCATAAAACGCAAAACTATCAGCATCTTAAATAGGTCGCTCTGGTTCAATTTAAACCTGAACAACTCTAGAAACCTTGCCCGCTTTAACAGTGTAAAGGTGGTGCGCGATCTTTGTCCATGCTGGGCGGTGAGTAATTGTAACAATTGTATAAAGCCCCGCCAACTTTGCCACGTTATCGCAAATTTCAGCTTCTGTTTCTGGGTCAAGCGCACTTGTTACTTCATCTAAAATAAGAAGCTTTGGTTGTCCAACAAGGGCGCGGGCCAATGCAATCCGTTGGCGCTGGCCACCTGAAAGTTTTGCGCCCATTTCACCCACAATCGTATCAAGTCCTTCAGACAATCGGCGTACAAAACCTGAACCACCGGCAAGGTTAAGCGCTTTAAACACAGCCGCATCGTCAATATTTTCATCACCAAAGGTGACATTCTCACGCACTGTACCATGCAACAAAGATAATTCTTGCGGCACATAGCCAATCATTTTTCGCCATGAACTAATTTGGATTTCACTCAAAGGAACACCATCAATCAACACATGGCCAGCAGAGGGTCGGTGCAGACCAAGCAACAAGTCAATCAGCGTGGTTTTGCCAGTACCAGAGGATCCTTGCAGCACAGTAATTTTTCCTGCTGGAATTTTAAAACTCGCACCATGAATGATTTTGCTGTCTTCATAGGAAAAATCAACATCTTTAAAATCACATGATTTTTCTAATAACGGCGCGGGTTTCCCTGTATCGGCTTCACCATGGGCAATTAAATCATCAGTCAATTCTATCGTGCGCCAGTAGGCACTTTCAAGCGTTGCAGCTTGTTGTAAAAAGTTTTGCACCTTGCTTAAAACAGAAATAACCTGAACAAAAATCACCCCGATTACAACCATTTCAGCCAACGGAACTTTCATGTAGATCGCGGCAAAATACACCCCACTACCAACAGCAATTGTCCGCAAAGCTTCTTGCCCATATAAAAGGCCAATAACCGAAAGCACTTTCTTAATCAGCGCTTTGCGTAAACGCTTAACTCGCGCCAAAAAGAAGCTCTCAAAATGAGCAGATCGGTGCATTGCTTTAATCGGTTTAATATTGCTCAATGCATCAGAAACCGAGATCACCAATTCAGACGTTTGATCTGTTTGCCTATTGCCAGCTTTTCGTCCAGATTTCACCAGTTTAGACATAATAAACAAAAGCGTTACACCAACTAACGTGCCAGCAAGGGCAAGTTTTGGTGAAATAAGCAACGACACGCAAATGTAAACAACCGCTTGAATGAGAAAGGCGACAAAACGAGCTGATATATAATAGGCATCACCCGCTCGGGTCGCATCATTTGAAATGGCATTTGCAATTTTGCCTGGCTTGTTACTTGTAAAATACGCCCAGCGCGCCTTAAACATTGCATCAAGCAACTTACGCCGCATCCGAGTGGAAACAATCGCCACCGAAATGCCCGCATAAGAAATCGCTAAAAAGGTCAAAATCGACTTAATTACCATGGCACTGGTGACAAACACAATCAAAGTACCAAGCGTTGATTTAAGGCCAAATACTCCAAGCACCTGACCAATCAGCATATTTACTGTGGCATTGCCATCACCTGTCCCACCACTAATTTGTGATGCAACAGGTAGCAGCGCCGTTAAACTTAACGCCTCACTGGCACCAGCTAGCAATAAGCACAACAAAACAAGAAAAGGCTTTGTGCCTTCAGCACCGAAAAAAATACGAAAAACTTTGGCCATAAATGGTCCCAAGGAAAGGTAAAAACAACTCAAAGAAAAAGAGCTGCCCCTTATTGCCCCTGATCGCTCATCTTTTCAAGGTTTTCATTTGCTCGGCGCGTGGCCGCTTCAAATCGCTCTTCAAAATTTTCCATGTTTTTCTTTGGTTCTTGGTAAAACGCCGTTAATTTCATCACCGATAATAAAAGCTTATTCGCAAGCCTTCCACCCAATTTCATCGGCCGATCAAAATCAAACAATAAGATCACCCGCTCTTCATCGGTTTCATTCCATACTTCGTGGTTATAAGTATCATCAATCACAAACAAACTGCCTTCACTCCAAGGTCGAATTTCTTCACCTACGCGAATGCGGCACTTTTCAAAATTTTTCGGAATAATCACACCCAAATGAGCCCGCAAAATCCCTTTCGTCACCCCTGTGTGTGCAGGAATATGGTAGCCAGGTGCGAGAATGGAAAACCACGCCGTTTGTAAATTAGGCACACTCTCTAGCATTTTCGTTGTTTTCGGGGCCATAACCGCATTTTTTTCCATCTTCTGACCAAAGCCAAAGAGAATAAACGTCTTCCACTGTTTATCCTTTGCAATACGGTGCTGGTCTTGCGAAACCTCTTCAAACCCTGGAATTGCATCCCGAAATTTTAAAACCTCACGAGCTTCACCAGCAATAGCCTGCCAATTGTCTTGAAACTGTTTTAATTCTTTAAATTGTTGGTGAGGCACAA
>JAMOMM010000568.1 GCA_027067085.1 Hyphomicrobiales bacterium | reverse complement strand
GTTATCGTTACTTATTTGAGCCAAAAGCCAGACTTTAAGATTAGTAACAACAAGGTCCTCTAATGTGTGCTTTAATTACGGACAATCTGACCCGCACGGGTGAGTATATTTTGCTTATGGTCTGAGCATCTTCGAGAGGACATTTAAGCGAATAGGAGCAAATGGGGCGATTTTGTCAATTTATTTGCGTGACCCTGACGGGAATTTGCTCGAAATCAGCCAATATGAGTAAGGTATTAGTGGTTTATTTCAATTTTGTAAAAATGCCCCTAGTCAGTAGGGTTTGGCTTTGCTATAGAAGCCCTCGATTCATCGACAATTAGTCGAGATGGCCAGCACTTCTGGCTTATCTAATGGCATGCGGGTGTGGTGGAATTGGTAGACACGCCAGATTTAGGTTCTGGTGACGAAAGTCGTGGGGGTTCAAGTCCCTTCACCCGTACCATTTGATAGTAGAGATTTAAAATTTACCGCCACGAGCGGCTCTTCAAGGAATAATGAAATGGAAGTTACCGAAGTCCTTAACGAAGGTCTGAAACGCGAGTATAAAATCGTTGTTCCTGCCGCTACGCTAGAACAAAACCTTGCCGATAAATTGGTTGAAGTTGCTCGCACCATTTCAATTCCGGGTTTTCGCCCAGGTAAAGTGCCTGTCGCACACGTCAAGAAAATGCATGGTAAAAACGCCATGGCAGAAGTTGTGCAACAAGCGATTGAAACAGCAACAAGTCAAACACTACAAGAACGTGATTTGAAACCTGCTTACCAGCCAGAAATTAACCTGACTGAAGACGAGAAAGAAATTAACGACATCATTGATGGTAAGGCTGACCTGTCTTACACAATCGCCTTTGAAGTTATTCCTAACATTGATGTTAAAGACCTTTCAAAAGCTAAAATTGAAAAACATGTTGTTGAAGTTGAAGACGCTCACATTGATGAAGCGTTGGAAAACCTTTCAGCTCAATACAAAGATTATGATGAAGAAGACAACGGCAAGAAAGCCAAAGACGGCGATCGCGTGACAATTTCATTTGTTGGCCGTGTTGATGGCGAAGAGTTTGAAGGTGGTTCTGCTACTGATGTGCCTTTGGTCATTGGTTCAAACAGCTTTATCCCAGGTTTTGAAGAGCAACTTATTGGCCAGAAAAAAGATGCCGAAACAGTTGTCAAAGTTGACTTCCCTGCTGACTACCAAGTTGACACTCTTGCTGGCAAACCAGCTGAGTTCACTGTTACCGTTTCTCAGGTGTGTTCACCTAAAGACGTTGCAATGGATGATGAGTTTGCTAAAAAACTTGGCCTTGAAAGCATGGAGCAACTTCGTGAAACGATCTCTGGTCGTATTGGCGAAGAATATGGCCAAATGACTGCTGCGAAACTAAAGCGCGACATTCTTGACCTGCTTGATAAAGAATATCAGTTTGAACTTCCAACCCGTCTTGTTGATGGTGAGTTTGACCAAATTTGGAAAACTCTTAACGAACAAATGGAAAAAGAAGACAAAACATTTGCTGACGAAGACACAACTGAAGACGAAGCGAAAGCTGAATACAAAAAAATTGCTGAGCGTCGTGTGCGTTTGGGTCTTGTGCTTGGTACGATTGGCGAAGAAGCTAAAGTCAACATTACTGAACAAGAACTTGAAGCAGCTCTTATGGATCGCGCTCGTCAGTTCCCTGGTCAAGAACAACAGGTTTTTGAATTTTATAAGAAAAACCCTGATGCGATGGTTGAACTTCGTGGCCCAATCTTTGAAACAAAGGTTGTTGAGCACGTTGCTGGCACCATTGATATGACTGAGAAAAAAATGTCTCGTGAAGACCTTATGAAGGTTCTTGAAGCTGATGACGAAGAAGATTCACCAACAAAAAAGAAGCCTGCTAAAAAGGCTGCCAAGAAAGCTGCTAAAAAATAATTAGTAACTTTACAGACTAAAATTTGAAAACCGGGTTGTTTTATGCAGCCCGGTTTTTTCCTTTTAGAGTTGGCTTATAGCTGTTGGATGCTTTGCCCTTAAACCCATCATCATGTGATACAGGCAACGAAATGAACACCGTTGTGCCCTCACCTTCTTGAGTGTGCAGATCAAGATGTCCACCGTGCCGCTTAACTGTTTGCTGGGCGATGGGCAGACCTAAGCCAACACCAAACCCACGGGTTGAGTAAAGCGGTTCAAGAGCCTTTTTGAAGGTCTCATCATTCATTCCCGGTCCATTGTCTTCAATAATGAGGCGAACTTTCTCACCATCAAGTCTCGCAGAAATTTTAATCCTTGGCTGGCTTGTCGGTTCAAGGTGAGCTGCAATGGCTTGGGCTGCATTGGTAACTAACTTGCCAATTGCACTACCGAGTTGTTTTTCATCTATTTCCACCTTTTGGAGGTTTTCATCGACTTCAAACACAATCTCAAAAGACATCGGCACTTGGGCTTTTTCAACTTCGCGCCGTAACCACGGAGCCAATTCAACTGGTTTTGGTTTCATCTCATCCACCAGAGCATAATCATAAAGATCATCAAGAATATGGGTGCAACGTTCAATCGTACGTTCGGAACGATCAAATGCTTTTGTTAATTTAGGAAAATCATTTTCCACTTTGCGGCGGATAATGAATAGTGAAGTGTTAAGCGCGTTTAATGGGTTGCGTAGCTCATGGCAAAGGCTCGCTACCAAGTCACCAAGCAATGCCTGACGCTCTTTTTGAACGAGCGATGCTTGCGTTTTTTTCAACTCTTTAGTTCTACTCTCAACCCGCTCTTCGAGCAATTCGTTAGCCAGCGCTAAGTCATTTTGCATGGCTTCAAGTTGTTCTTCACGTTGCTTGATTTCTGTGATGTCAAAGTAAGTTGCCATCCGCCTGTCACCTGGCAGTGCAACAGTTGAGAAAATAAGCGTTTTGCCATCTCCGCGCACCATTTCGATACTTTTAAAGCTATCGTCTTTTATGCCTTGAATGCGACCTTCTACATATTCATTCCACGCAACATCGTCTTTGCCATCAACAGCGTACAATCCCGTATTGCGGTTATATCCCATGATTTCCGCAAATGATGGCTTGGTTTTAAAGAAGTCTTCATCCATGCCCCACAGTTGAGAGAACTTTTCATTGGCCACTTCAACTTTTAAATCAGCGTCCAATAGAAGTACACCCTGATCGACGTTATTGATGATTGTTGATAATGCTTCCTCACGAATTTTAACTTCTGTTACATCAAAATATGTAAGCAAACGCTTGTTGCCAGGCAATTTCAAACAACCAGACAAAATTGTTTTACCATCCGCGCGCAATCGCTCGGTTGGCTCTGAATTTGCATCTTTGACCCAATTACACACATCATTTCGATACTTTTGCCACTCTTCATCGGTCGTTCCAAAATAGCCTATGGTGTGTTGCTCAAGCATTTCATCGAGAACCACCGTCATGTTCGGTTTTGATTCCAGCAACTTTGGCTTGACCTTCATGAGTTTTGAGAACGGTTTGTTGGCAAGTTCCACATTCAAGTCGGCATCCAAAATCAAGGTGCCATAATCAATGGCATTGAGAATATGGGACAGCGTTTCTTCTCGTTGTTTTTGGTCTGTGATATTAACAAACGTCATCATGCGCTTACCACTGCCAAGTTTAGTAACCTTTTCGACAACGGTGCGCCCATCGGCCATTTGGCGTTCCACTGAACGTCCATCGTTCCTTAAAATATTTTCTCGCTGGGTTGCAACAAACTGACGCCACTCCAAATCGGTCCAATTAGGATAATTGAATGCGCCAGACAGACGTAACTTATCAAAAACAACTTCCATATCAGGGGCTGACTTCATGAACTTCTCATCGAAGTTCATCATTGAGCAAAACTGTTCATTAGCATAATCTACATTTAGATCTTCATCCACCAACACAACCGCATAGTCCATATTGGACATGATTTCTCTCATCATCTTATCGCGCGTTTGGGCAATTATTTTGATTTTTGCTTCCTTGGTGACATCGGTTTGCGTTAAAATACGGCTGCCATCAGGTAATTGTTTAAGAATGACAGCTATGTAACGGTCTAAGCTAGCTAGGTGGATCCGGTAAGCGTGTTGCTCTTGTAAATCTTCACACAGCCGATTAGCTCGTGCTTCAACTTCTTGCTCAATGTCCACGTCGCCAAAATCACCGCGCTCGGCCATCAAACAAAGATATTGCTGGATCGTGTTTACACTTTCTAATTCGTGCGGTTCAAACCCCACAATTTTTGCAGTTTGAGCATTTTTGAGGCGAATAACGCCTTCACGGTCAAACCAGATCACAGATTGGGTGAGGTTTTCTAAAACCGTATTGAGTTCCGTTCTTTGACTTTCGATTTCAGAAAGCAAATGTTCTTCTTTTTCAACTTGACGGTTTGCTTTAATAAACTCATCGGTTTCATCGCGCCCTGTTCCACGAAACCCTTGAAATTGATTATTCTCATCAAATAATGGCCAGCCAGAAACAATGATGTGACGAACGTCGCCCGTTTCAGTTATGCGTTCATAGCGAAAATCTACAAACGGTGTTTGGTCTAAATGGTGTTGCGCATGTTTGTGCCATTTATCATGTTCGCTGGTTAATGCAGCATCTAATCTATTGGTTCCAACCAGATTACAAATCTTCAAGTTTGTCAGCTTTTCCAAATTATTAGAAAAGTAAGTAAAGATGTGATCGGTGTTTGTTTCCCACATCCATGTGTCTGTTTGCTGTGCCAAATCATGGAGCCTACGATTGGCTAAATTGAGTTGCTCAATACATGACATTTGGTTCACTGCCGACATGGATATTTACCTATAAATTCAAAAATTACTTAGAGTT
>JAMOMM010000567.1 GCA_027067085.1 Hyphomicrobiales bacterium | reverse complement strand
TTGATTATCACAAAACGTTTGAAGCTTATTTTGCCGCTAAGATGCGATTGTTTGATGAGTTATTGGCACCTGGTAGTGCAGCAGTTATCAATGTGGATAGTGATAAAGCTGCCGAAGTTTTGGCGCGCGTTAAGGCGCGAGGATTGCGAATCCTAACCGTTGGCAAAGCGGGTGAGCATTTGAAATTGCTATCACAGAAATCTATGGCTTTGGGCCAATTGTTGGAAATCCAAGGAGTCGAGCAAACTTACAAAGTGTTTTTGCCATTGGTCGGGGCCTTTCAGGCAGAAAATGCCCTTGTTGCAGCAGGTCTGGTGATTGCCGCAGGTGGCTCAGAAGCCATTGCGATTAAATCACTTGAGGATTTGCGCGGGGCAAAAGGTCGATTAGAGCTGGTTGATCGCAGCAAAGATGATGCTGCCATTTTTGTTGATTTTGCCCACACGCCCGATGCATTGAAGTTATCTATCCAAGCGTTGCGTCCATTTGCTGATGGTAAATTGGTTGTGGTGTTTGGTTGTGGTGGTGATCGTGATAAGGGCAAGCGCCCATTGATGGGAAAAGTGGCCGCAGATTTTGCGGATGTGGTTTATGTAACCGATGATAATCCGCGCGGTGAAGACCCAAGTGTTATTCGCTCTGAAACAATGGCTGGCTGCCCCGATGCGGTTGAAATTGGTGATCGCAGCAAAGCGATTGAAACCGCGATCAAAAGCCTTGAAAAGGGTGATGTATTACTTATTGCTGGCAAAGGTCACGAAGAAGGCCAAATCGTTGGTGATAAAATTATTCCTTTCACCGATCATGAAGCCGTATTTGCGGTGACGCGCGGGGTGGCTGCATGAGTATGGCTGAGCAAAGTCTGTGGACGATTGATGAACTTCTTGCTGCAACTGGTGGCAAACTAATTGGTGATGTGATTCAAACGCTTACAGGCGTTGAAATTGATAGTCGCGCGGTTTCAAACGGTGATATTTTTATTGCCATTAAAGGTGATAATCAAGACGGACATTCTTATGTCAGCAAAGCACTTAAAGCGGGTGCTGGCATTGCCGTGGTTTCGCAATTTGATGATGAAATGAGTCGAGCAGGCCCGTTGCTCGTTGTGGGCGACACGCTTGAGGCGATGGAGAAAATCGGCCTTGCCTCGCGGGCGCGATCGAATGCAAAAATTATTGCGGTGACAGGCAGTGTTGGCAAAACAACAACCAAAGATGCCTTGGGTGTCGCGCTTGATACCAGTGGGAAAACCCATATTTCGCTGGCATCGTTTAACAACCATTGGGGTGTGCCTTTGACCTTAGCGCGGATGCCGCGTGATACTAAATATGGCGTATTTGAAGTGGGGATGAACCACGCGGGCGAGATTTCGACTTTGGTGGCGATGGTTCGCCCTCACATTGCGATCATCACCGCCATTGCAGAAAGCCATTTGGGCCATTTTACCTCGGTTGAGGCGATTGCAGATGCAAAGGCGGAGATTTTTGAAGGTATTGAAGCAGGTGGTGCAGCGATTATCAATCGTGACAGCCAGTTCTTTGATCGATTGAAACAACAAGCTAACGATTTGGGTATCTTGAATGTGATTGGGTTTGGCCATGATGACAGAGCTGAAATTCATCTCAAAAAGTCTGCATTGCATAATACCTGCTCGTGTGTGACGGCTGATGTGTTGGGCGATGTTGTGACGTTTAAACTTGGTTCGCCCGGTGAACATGTAGTGATGAACACATTGGCGGTGCTTGGCGCGGTGAAGATGGTTGGTGCGGATTTGGCCTTGGCGGCTCTTTCGCTTAGCAAGTTACAGCCACCAAAGGGGCGCGGTGTTCGAATTCAATTGCAAACAATTGACGGACCGTTTTTGGTTATTGATGAAAGCTATAATGCCAACCCTGTTTCCATGCGCGCGGCACTTGCTTTGTTGGCGCGAGCTGAGCCAAAAGGGCGCGGCCGAAGAGTGGCGGTGATGGGTGATATGTTGGAACTTGGTGAAAACGGACCTGCGATGCATAAAGGTTTGGGCGAGGCGATTGAAGATGCTCAAGTTGATAGCGTGTATGCTTGCGGCCCGATGATGAAAACGATGTTTGATGCGTTGCCGAGCTATCGCCGCGCCGCTTGGTTTGAAACATCTAGAGAATTAGAAAACCAATTGCTTGATGAGGTGAGGTCAGGGGATGTGATGATGGTTAAGGGGTCACTGGGAAGTAAAATGGGGCCATTGGTTGTCGCTTTACAAAACAAATTTAAATCGGTTGATGTGGCAAGCGCCTAGTCAATCTTGAGGGGAATACTTTATGCTCTATTACTTATCGATTACATTTGGAGACGATATTGCGGTTCTAAATGTGCTTCGTTATACGACGTTCCGCACGGGCGGTGCTATTATGACGGCATTGTTGTTTGTATTTTTGTTTGGACCTGGGCTGATCTCAAAACTGCGCCTTAAACAAGGCCGTGGTCAACCTATTCGTGAAGACGGACCCAAGCGCCATGTGCTGGAAAAGCAAGGTACGCCGACGATGGGTGGCCTGATGATTTTAGCAGGTATTTTGTTCTCGACATTGCTATGGGCTGACTTGAGTAATTTGTATATCTGGACAGTTTTGTTTGTAGCATTGGGTTTTGGTGCAATTGGGTTTTACGATGACTTTTTGAAGGTTACACGGGCTAGTGCAGGTGGGTTTTCCAGTAAAATGCGATTGCTACTTGAATTTGTTATCGCAGGTATTGGGGTTTTTGTTATCATGCGAATTGGCAAGCCAGAACTGTCTAGTGCATTGGCTTTTCCGTTCTTTAAGGACGCGCTGTGGCAAATGGGGTTGTTCTTTATTCCCTTTGGTGCCTTCGTTGTCGTTGGTTCAGGAAATTCGGTCAATATGACTGATGGGCTTGATGGCTTGGCCATTGTGCCCGTGATGATTGCCGCTGCCAGTTTTGGGCTTATCGTATATTTGGTTGGTCACGCACGTTTTGCTGATTATTTGCAATTGCATTATGTGGCAGGCACTGGGGAGCTAGCGATTATTGCTGGCACTGTGCTTGGCGCGGGGCTTGGGTTTTTATGGTTTAATGCTCCCCCTGCTATGATTTTTATGGGTGATACGGGTTCGCTTTCATTAGGCGGCATTTTGGGCATGTTGGCAGTTGCTGCAAAACACGAAATAGTTTTGGCCATTATTGGCGGCCTTTTTGTGCTTGAAACGGTATCTGTGATTGTCCAAGTCGCATCGTTCAAATTAACGGGAAAACGGGTTTTTGCCATGGCACCGCTTCATCACCATTTTGAAGAAAAGGGCTGGTCTGAACCTACCGTGGTTATTCGATTTTGGATTATCTCGGTTGTTTTGGCGATCTTTGGTTTGGCCACATTGAAGCTTCGTTAAGAAATTGGGCTATGGGATATTGAGTTAAGTTATGATTGCAGCAACAACATTTAATAATAAGAAAGTCGCCGTGTTTGGTCTTGGCCGCACGGGGCTGACTGTTATTGAGGCATTGCAAAAAGGCGGGGCTGATGTTTGGGCCTTTGATGATAATGCAGCCGCGTGCGAAAAAGCGCGCGCCAACGGTTTGCCTATTGTTGATCTGCATGAGGCTGACTTTTCGCAACTTGATTCATATGTGTTGTCGCCTGGGGTTCCTTTGACCCACCCAAAACCTCATTGGAGTGTTGAAAAAGCAAAAGCTGCTGGTGTTGAAATTATTGGCGATACAGAAGTTTTTGTTCGCCAAGTGGCTGGCACTGGTGCCAAAATTGTTGGCATCACGGGCACCAATGGTAAATCAACCACAACGGCGCTTATCGGGCATGTGCTAAAATCTGGTGGGCTGGATGCTGAAATTGGCGGTAATATTGGCACTGCGGTGTTTTTGCTTTCTCCACCGACCAAAAACAAAATTTATGTGCTGGAGTTCTCATCTTATCAACTTGATTTAACACCAAGTTTAAAACCAGATGTGGCGGTGTTGATGAATTTATCACCCGATCATCTTGATCGTCATGGCAGCATGGAAAACTATGCTAGGGTTAAGGCGAAAATATTTGCCTTACAGTCGGGCCGTGATGTTGGCGTTGTTGGTGTTGATGATGATTGGTGCCGCGCCATTGCGGGGCAATTATCTGGCCATGAAATTGTTGAAATATCGGTTGAACGGTATATTGAAAATGGTGTCAGTGCGCTTGATGGGTTTTTGAAATCTGGCGATGAGCGGATCGACCTAAACGGCATGCATGGATTGCGTGGCAACCATAATTGGCAAAATGCGTGTGCAGCTTTTGCTGTTGGGCGTGCACTTGGGTTATCTGTTGATGCCATTGAAATAGGCATGAAAAGTTTTGCTGGGTTGGTTCACCGCATGGAGATGGTTGGCCAAATCGGTAATGTGTTGTTTGTCAATGATTCCAAAGGCACCAATGCCGATGCTGCGGGCCATGCATTAGCGACGTTTGAAAATATTTACTGGATTGCTGGCGGGCGCTCAAAACAAGATGGTATTGAGCCATTACGCCAATATTTCCCTAAAATATCTCAGGCGTATTTGATCGGTGAATCTGCCCGTAGTTTTGCCAATACGCTTGATGGTGTTGTTAAGTATGAAGTTTGCAACACGCTTGAAATAGCTGTTGCCCATGCAGCGCGTGATGCGGCATCAAAAGTTGGAGAACAAGGCGTGGTCTTGCTTTCACCAGCTTGTGCTTCATTTGACCAATTCTTAAATTTTGAAGTGCGCGGCGATGTTTTTCGCGGGCTTGTAAGTGACCTTGAAGGCATAGAACTCACCAAAGGAGTAGCCGCATAATGTTGATTTCTCGGACAGATAGAGGCTTGTTGGCACGTTGGTGGTTCACCATTGATCGCCCATTGAT
>JAMOMM010000566.1 GCA_027067085.1 Hyphomicrobiales bacterium | reverse complement strand
AACCATAGAGCTGCTTTGGTTAACTCCTATAAAACCGTGCAAGGATACTGGCTGGGTACGGTTGGAACAGCTGGCATGCAAATCGGCGGTGTGGCGGCCTTTGTTGTGGATTATTGGTTGACCGACATTCGTGAAACCACCTGGAAAAATCACAAGGACAAGCTGCGTATAGCCTATGTAAATTACTACAAAAATAGCGGGAACAAAGGATACCGAGACATCAATGAATGGAAGATCCTCATTCATAAAATTTATGATGATTCCCGAAAAAAAAGCAGGCGCCTATTTGCATCCTCTACCAAAGCCAAAGAAATGCAGTCCGCCTATTTCAGCTACCATCTGGACAAACTGATTGATGCGCATACCGATGTATTCTGGCATGATCCACTTGCCGCTGCTGAAATATCAGATAGCGAGCACCTTAAATTATTTAGGGGTGAAAGCAACGCCGACAGAGCTGCGTTGCGGAATGAATACAGAACCAATTTAATACGACAGTTTACGAGGCGTATTTTCCCCGAACTCACCCATCGCACATGGAAAAAATGGGCCCAGAACAAACTGAAATCCGATATGAATGGTACTGGCAGCTATACGCTTGTCAGCAAGCTCAACAAAGTGTTTGTACTTGAGGTGCACGCTTATGGTCTTGAGCAACCAGCACGATTGCTCATTCACCGACCATCGGGCAAGCCGTGGAAAGGGTCTATTCGCCCCGGTCGAAAGGTCGGTGTTAAAATGACTAAAGTCGCCTTTATCCGCGCTGGCCTGCCAAATAAAATTTCTATGATTATTGGGAACAAAACCACGACCCTACCGTTTTATTTTGGCAAGGATGACAGAGCGATTGTAAGCTTTGGTGTACCAAAAACCATGGCTGTCGTGACTTATGATCGTCAAGAAAGCTCCCAAACCTGCAACGGGGTCCGCCATCGCCTTGGTAAAAAATCAGAAAAATTCACCGAGACCCGCAACGCTGCAAGTGGACCTATTCACATGACTTCATCGCCTCAGGGTGAAACAATTATCGGTCGTTATTCTCTGGATGAAAACAAATGGCTTGAGCATTCTGTTGGTAAAAACTCTTTGGTGCAATTGAGTGCAAACAACCTCAGCGCGATGGACATCGCAGGGAAAATGAAAGTTGAATACAGCGTAAAATTTTCCCCACCCTATTTTAACAACATCGTTGCGCTGGACAAATGCAAAGGTCAGGTCACCCTAATAGGTCGCTCCAAATTGGCCTGCACCGTTAGACGGTATGAACGAAAGCAGGTTTCGAACAATACACTCATTGAACGTCACTGCACTTCAACCATTACGTTAAAATCGAAAAATATGTTCATGACTACGGGGAGTATGAAAGGGCAAATTGTCGATTTTGAATCAAAAGCGATGAAACAGAACGAGCGTGAAATCTCAAGAGGTGTTCAGGAAATGAAAAACCTTTTGAAAAATCTGCCAAAGCAATGAGCCTTGCTGCCAAAAAACATGAACTCTAGTCTTAAACGAGATAAACCCATGAAAAAACTTAACCTGATTATTTTTGCTAGCCTGCTGATCGCAAGTGGTGCAGCGTTTGCCCAACAACCTGATGACGGACTGGATGATTTCAACATCCCTGGTGTTGATAAATCGCTAGATAAGCTTGTTGGACCAGAACCTGAAATATCTAGCGCGCCACGCGTTAAGCAACCAGTTGGGCAAAACAAGGTGCCCAAACTGGCAGAACCTCAAAAAGCAGCACCTAAACCAATTGCGAAAAAGGTTGCAGAACCTAAAAAGCTTATTGAGGTGAGTACGCCCCCTGTTCTTAGCGGCATTGAATGGGTGCGGGTTGTGCCAGACAGGTCAAGCCTTAAACATGTGTCGTTTGAAGTGCCTGTGAGCTGGAAACAGAAAAAAGGCATATGGACTGTAAAAAAGGGCGACAAAATCGAAACAGGCCTCAAGGTTATCCTGACAAAATTTAAGGAAGAAGACCTTGCTATAGCAGCAAAAAGAATGCCTGAATTTTCCTCTTCCAAAACCACCATCAACGGCAATGTCGTTATTGTTATCTCCAGTAAGCGAACAATTAAAAAAGTCGCCTACACCATCAAAATGGCATTTTACGGTGCGCCGATGTATCGTGGTAAAAAACAGCTGATGTTGATGTTTTCCAGCGCTAATATCGAACGTGATATGCCGATATTTGAGCATATTATGCAGACGGTAAAATCCAGTCAAACATCAACTAAAACAGCCAATGACACCCCTATTCCAACGCTGAAAGGCAAAACAATCAAATTCGTCAAAACCGCACTGGGGGATGGTGAAGGTGCTATAAAAGTTGCTGATGGCTATTACAAGACATCTCTTCCTGGCTATAAGGGCACGAATTTTTTTGCTGCAGGAATTGATCTTAATAGTGATGGCAAAAAAGAATGGATGGTACGGGCCAAAGAACCTGCAAATTGCCATTCAACACCGCCTATTTGCTTAATCTTTCTTTTTGGACACGGCCCAGATGGCACATTGATTGATCTAGGTTATGCCAACTTTGCAACGGCATCAGTGCTCAAATCCACCACCAACGGTTACCGTGATTTGGTTTTTGATAATAAACTTTACACATATGATGGGAAGCGGTCCTACCGAAAAGGAAGGCAACCAGAAGTCATTAAAAAGTTGTCCCCTACGCCCATCGGCAAACCTACCCAGCCAGTTGAAACACCCATTTTGCCAAGGATCGAATGGGTCCGCGTGAGCATTGCCAACAAAGACCTCAAGGGCATGGCCTTTGATGTGCCTAAAAATTGGATACGCTCTGAAGATAGCAACAATTGGGTGATGAAAACTGGTTCGAAAATTGAGGTTTATCTTGATGTATCGTTATTGCGTCTCAAAGGCATGGAATTAGCCCGGACAAAAGCGCATCTGGAAAAATTCAAATCCACCACGTCAGTAATCAACGGTATTCCTATGGAAATTCTAACCGCAGAGAACAAGCATGGCGGTGTGCTATACAATGAAAATTTTGTGTTTTTTGGTGAGCCTGTACCTTTCACACAAGGCAAAATCACCATGATGTTCAACACAAGTAATATTAAACGTGATGGTCCGATTTTTCAGCATATCTTGCAATCTGTTCAGTTTTACCAAAAGCCAGTTTCACAAAAAACATCATCACAAAACACGTTAAAACCAGATGGTCCCGTTTCTATAGACGGTTATAGCGAGCGCCATATTGGCTCCCTCTCATTCTCATTACCTTCAGAATGGCAAAAGGACGATGCCAAAAGCAATATTGTTTCTACGGTTTATAGCGCGGGTGATTTTAGTCTGCAGATTTTCCAAATAACCGGATTTCATCCGCTGCGCAACATGGTGGATAAATTAGTTTCCACATCGCTCGCAGGACGCAAAGCCAAACGGTATGAATACGACTGGAAATCGGCAAGAGATGTTGTCCTTGAACTGGACAATGTGAACAGCCAAGGAAAGCGCTTGTCCTTCACATTTACTGCCCCTCAAAAATCCTGGCCTGCATTCCAGCCTGTGTTTGAAAGAATTGTTTCTTCCATTAGGTTTGGTGGCAGCACATCTGGCCTCAAAAGACCGCCTGCAACAACTCAAACCGTGGCACCAGCCCCCGCCTCAACTGCAAAAAACTGGAAAACCTACACCAACCCGCGCTTTGGCACGTCAATTGACTATCCTGCATTCCTATTTGAAGCGCTGCCACCACCAGAGAACGGCGATGGACGCACATTCAAAAGCAAGGATGGTCGTGCAGAGTTCCTGATTTTTGGTTCACACAACGCATTGGAGCAAACAGTAAAGGAGTTGTTTGCTGACCAGCTTATGTCTGACACCTATGAAGCGATTTTAGAAAAAGCGTTACAAAACAATGAGTATTTTCTGAAAGCTCGCAGCAATGGAAAAATCATCGCACAAAAGGTTATTCTTGATGCAGCTGGGGTCTTTCATACATTTAAGTTGAGTTACCCTGAGGCTGAAAGTGCGCAATATGATTTGATTTTAAAAAGGATGGTCGTTTCATTCTCTTCAGTAAAAAAAGCTCAATTGGCGCCAAAATCTAAACAGGCACCCAGTCAGGCTGTTGAACTGGCTTTTTGGCAATCTATTAACAAATCAACAGATCCAGCCGACTTTGAGGCTTATCTTGCTCAGTGGCCGACAGGTACATTTGCGGTACTTGCAAACAATAAATTGCGGCGCTTGCGTGCTTCAATAGCCGCTGAAGTCATGCCGATACCCAAGAAAAGGGTACAGGCAGCACCAAGGCAGGTAGCACCTAGAAGAAATTACTATACTCCAGCAAGAAAAACTCGCGAAAGACGCGCAATTATGAATGCCGCACGTATCCCTATTTCAAAGGCGCTTAGACAGAAAGTTATTTTTGTTGTTTCAGTTTTACGAAGTGATGGACGCTGGGCCTATCTTCAAGCCGTTCCGCATCGCCCCAATGGCAGAAAGTTAAACTGGAGCCGAACCCCTTTTGCAAGCGACTGGAAAAACGATGCGATGAGTGAGGTCGTCATGGTGTTGCTGCGCAAAGATGGGCGAAGGTGGAAAGCCGTCAACTATGTCATTGGACCAACGGATGTTCATTGGATCGGCTGGTTGGACCAATATGGATTGCCACGGGCACTCTTTTCAGCGCGGTAAATTGGTTAGCCAATAAAATTTGCGGCTATGCTGCCAACACGTCTTAATTAGGTACTTACAGTCTTGCGTTTTATGTTGCGTTTGTGATTCAAACAAAACATAAAACGCTCTAATGGGTCCAGTTGGTGGCACGGCCGAATTTGAAGTTGTCGGCGTAGGCTCTTTTTTGGCGTTTTACTGTATGTTGTTCGGCAAC
>JAMOMM010000565.1 GCA_027067085.1 Hyphomicrobiales bacterium | reverse complement strand
GGCGGCAGCCTTGCGCGGATTGATTAAGTTATGGCGACTTGACGTTACTGAAAGCCTTGTTGCTGAGTGCGCCTTAAAACTGGGCGCTGATGTGCCTGTATGTTTAAAAAACACGACATGCCAAATGCAGGGCATTGGCGAAATTATTTCGCCAATCAACAATTTTACACCACTCTATATAATGCTGGTCAATTCAGGGGTGACAATTTCCACGCCAAGCATATTTTCACAGCTTAATTTAGAGGTCGGGCAAGCAGCTTTTAGTAAACTATCCCCGTTTGAGCATTTAGACAGCCAAACTCAATGGATAAATTGGCTTAAAGCCACGCGAAATGACTTGCAAGAAGCAGCTCAGCAACAATCAGACGAAGTCGCTCAAACGCTTGCTGCTATACAAGAAAGCGACGATTTGTTGTTTTCGCGCATGTCAGGTTCTGGGGCAACGTGCTTTGGGCTTTATGCGCATCTAGATCAGGCACAAAAGGCCTGCGCTGCAATTAAACGCGATCACCCGCAATGGTGGGCTGTTGCAGCGCCAGTTTTATAAACCAGCGCTACAAGATTTTATTAAAAAACCCGTGCGACACAAAACTCAATAACCTCTAGCAAAGCAGATTTTTGCTTGCTTGGCGGGAAAATATCCAAGGCATCGCGCGCAAGAATACCATAATGGCGGGCTCGTTCTTGGGTATCGCTTAAAGCATTGTATTTTTCCATCAGTGCAACAGCGTGTTCAAGGTCGCCATCTTGCTGATCGAGCTTTTCAAGAGTTCGTTTCCAAAACTCTTGTTCTTCGTTATCGCCACGGCGAAACGACAGCACAACCGGTAGGGTGATTTTGCCTTCTCTAAAGTCATCGCCAACAGCTTTGCCCAATGAAGCTTGTTTGCCTGAATAATCCAGCGCATCATCAACCAATTGAAAAGCAATACCAAGATTGCGGCCATAAGAGGCCAACGCTGCTTTGTCTTGCTCTGAGCGCTCTGCCACAACCCCGCCAACTTCAGCGGCCGCTGCAAACAATGCAGCGGTTTTGGCATCAATAACCTGCATATAGGCATCTTCGGTTGTTGATGTGTCGTTGGCGGCTGCCAATTGCAGCACTTCACCTTCGGCAATGACCGATGAGGCTTGCGATAGAATCCCTAAAGATTCCAGACTGCCCGTTTCAACCATCATTTTAAAGGCTTGGCCCAAAAGATAATCGCCGACCAAAACGCTGGCTTGATTGCCCCAGATAAGACGGGCGGTTTTTTTACCGCGCCGCAAATCACTTTCATCAACCACATCATCGTGTAGCAACGTTGCTGTATGCATAAATTCTACAGATGTTGCCAGCTTGATATGAGCCTCACCCTCATAGCCACACATTTGAGCGCTAGCCAAAGTCAACATTGGCCGCAAACGCTTGCCGCCTGAGTTAATTAGATGGTGAGCAAGCTCGGGAATCAGGTCAACATGTGACTTTGCGCGCAATAAAATTGCTTCATTTACGCGGCCCATGTCTTTTTCGACTAATTTTAGCAATGGATCAATGCTGGCAACGCCTGCACTGTCATTATTATCAAACGGAATCACTACACCCAACGGATTGGCCCTTTTCAGCGGAAAATTATGTTATTTTAGTTTATTACTTGGGCGGGACATTAGCAACCGCGACCGATGGCCGCCACAAAAACCATCGAAAACCAAAGAAAAAAGCAAAAAAAATGAACAAATTAGCTCTAATTGTGCTTTCAGTAACACATCGCTAACCATATTGATCCACTATCTGGGCAATTATGCAGACAAACACAGCCATATCACCAGCACAAGTTGCAACCGTCGCCCAGACCCCGGGCCGTTCTTCGTCATTGACCGAAGATGGCTTCCTAAATGGGCGCTTAACTGTCCTTCAACCTGAAAAAGGTTTTAGAGCGGGCATTGATTCTGTTTTTCTTGCCGCAACGATCCCTTGTGATCCAGGTGAGACACTGTTTGAAGCTGGTATTGGCACGGGTGTTGCCTCTCTTTGTGTTGCCGCTCGCGTTAAGAATATTCATATCACTGGCGTTGAATTATCCGGTCGCTATGCCATGATTGGCAAGAAAAATGCGGCAAACAACGGTTTTGAAGATAACATTCGCTTCATTACTGGTGATGTTAAAGAAGCGTTGCGACGTGATTTGGCAGATTGGCCAGCCCATGGCTCGTTTAGCCATGCTTTTGCCAATCCGCCCTACTTTGACAATAACACGATCTTAAAATCTCCAAACAGTCTAAAAGCTGCCGCCAATGGATTTGGCCCAGACGACTTAGATTTATGGGTAAAGGTGCTTGGCACCATGGTTGCGTTGCGTGGCACTGTAACATTTGTGCACCGCGCCGAAGCAGTGGGCCGTTTGCTCACCGCAATGGAAGGCAAATTTGGCGATATTCGTGTTGCCCCCTTGCACGCACGTGAAGGCATGGCCGCCACACGGGTTATTATTCAAGGTGTTCGCGGCACAAAAGGCCCCTTACAATTATTGCCAGGACTGATTCTTCACTCCACAGGTAATTCATTCACGCCAGAAGCAGAAGCTATTTTGCGCGATGGCATGGCTTGGCGTTTAAGGTAGGCGTTTAAGGT
>JAMOMM010000564.1 GCA_027067085.1 Hyphomicrobiales bacterium | reverse complement strand
GGCGTTTAAGGTAGGCGTTTAAGGTTAAGCGCTTAAAGTAGGCGTTTAAATAGCGAGTTTTAATCATCTATTGATATGCGTCTTGTTTTTGCGGCAGTCTATGACTATCTCTAGACCATCATGGTAAAATTTATTTCAAAAATCATCCCTAAACGTTTGGTTCCAAAACGTTTCAGAGGCTCCTCAGTTGTTATTCCACACGTAAAACTACACGGACAGATTACGTCTAGTTCGCGTGGGTTGTGTTTAAACAATATGGAAAAAGCGCTTGAAAAGGCGTTTTCTAACAAAGCCAATAAAGCCGTCGCCATTTCAATCAACTCGCCAGGTGGCTCGCCTGTTCAATCAGCGCTTTTGCATGACCGTATTCGCCAACTTGCGAACAAAAACGACACGCAGGTCTTAGTGTTTTGCGAAGATGTAGCAGCATCGGGCGGTTATTGGCTGGCAACGGCGGGTGATGAAATTTATGCACACTCTTCATCTATCATTGGATCGATTGGGGTGGTTTCTGGCGGTTTTGGTTTTGTTGAAGCGATTAAGAAAATTGGGGTTGAGCGCCGCGTTTATACCGCTGGTAAAAACAAAGCTATTTTGGACCCGTTCCAGCCTGAGAAAAAAGCCGACATTGAGCGACTTAAAAGTTTGCAACTTGAAATCCACGATAACTTTATCACCCAAGTTAAAGATCGTCGGGGTGATCGGCTCATTGATGATGACGATATGTTTACGGGTTTATTCTGGACGGGCAGCAAAGCGCTCGATATGGGACTAATTGACGGACTTGGTAACATGCATGACATTTTGCAGGAAAAGTTTGGCCAAGATGTTGAAGTTAAAACCTTTGAGCGACATCAAGGTTTGTTGTCAAAGTTCGGCTTACAAACCAAGGCAAATCAAATCAGCATTGCAGGACAGATTGGCGATGAGTTGATCGAAAGTATTGAAAGCCGCACACTGTGGCAGCGCTTTGGTCTTTAGATTTTAAAGATTAAATTAAATTAAAAGACCCTTTTAAAACCTGTGCAGGCTCAAATGTCTGTGTTAGGTTATTTTGAAAATAATGATCGTTTAGGAGTTTTAACAACATGATTGCAAAATTAATTCTGGCTCTTGTCATGATGAGCGTTGGCATGTTGGCTCTCAAATACTTCACCCACCGCAATGAACGCAAAAAGGTGAAGGTTAAAACCCGCCGTCCCAATCAAAACGCTGGTCAAAAAACAGAGCAGGACCGTGTGGAAAACTTGGTTTGGGATGAACAAACCCAATCATATCGGGTTAAACACTAAAAATAACACTGCATAAATAGCTACAGCGGCAACGTGTGCCTTGACGCGAATTGCACTGAACACTAATTTGCGCTCACATTCGTTTTCTAGAACTTGTTGGAAACCATATGAGCGTGCCAAGCATCGGCCAATCAAGCCTTCGCCCAACCGAATCCTTTCAGGATTTAATCCTTACCCTGCATAATTATTGGGCCGCTTTTGGGTGTGTCATATTACAACCTTATGACATGGAAGTTGGGGCTGGCACTTTTCACCCTGCAACCACCCTACGCTCTGTTGGTTCAAAACCGTGGAATGCAGCCTATGTGCAACCATCGCGGCGGCCAAGTGATGGGCGTTATGGTGAAAACCCCAACCGCATGCAGCACTTTTACCAATATCAAGTCATTCTCAAACCATCACCAAAGAACCTGCAAGAGCTTTACCTTGGTTCGTTAAAAGCCATTGGTATTGATTCCGAAGTTCATGATTTGCGCTTTGTTGAAGATGATTGGGAAAGCCCAACGCTTGGCGCATGGGGCCTTGGTTGGGAAGTTTGGTGTGATGGTATGGAAGTGTCACAATTTACGTATTTCCAGCAAGTGGGCGGCCTTGATTGCGCCCCTGTTTCTGGCGAACTGACCTATGGTTTAGAGCGCTTAGCCATGTATGTGCAGGGCGTTGAAAACGTTTATGACCTTAACTTTAATGGCGGGGTTGGCGACAAACGGGTCTCTTACGGCGATGTGTATTTGCAAGCTGAGCAAGAATTTTCACGTTATAATTTTGAGCATGCCGATACCGCGATTTTGTTTAATCAGTTTGAAGATGCTGAAACCCAGTGTCAGGCTATTTTATCAGCAGGCAAAACAGATGGTATTCATCAAATGGCGCTGCCCGCT
>JAMOMM010000563.1 GCA_027067085.1 Hyphomicrobiales bacterium | reverse complement strand
AAACCACAGACTCGACGGACCGCCCAAAATTTGCGGTGCCGCAAGTGCGCCAGCTGAAAGCATGAACACCATTGTACAACCAGATGCAATGCCTGGCTTTGCGTATGGAATAACAATCCGCTTATGGATCATCCACCAAGGCGCACCCATGTCACGGGCTGCTTCAATCTGATTGCGATCAAGGCTTTCAATGACATTGTACATTGGGAAAATCATCAGCAAGATGTAGGCATAACCAAGTCCAGCATACAGAGCCACATTCATGCGAATGAAGTCGATGGGACTGTCTATGATATTAAAGAAGAATAAGAACTCGTTGAGAACGCCACTATCGCCAAATATAATTTTGAAAGCAAAAGCACGCAAAATTTCATTGATCCAGTAAGGAATGATCAACAACAAAACCAGTATGCGAACAAAGCCGCCACCCTTGGTTTGACCAAGGTAATAGGCAATTGGGTAACAAATTAAGAGATCAAGTATGGTAACACAAGCAGCGGCAACAAGTGTTCTTCCGAAAACTGCTAGGTCGGTAAAGTTATAGCCAGCGGGAAGCTCATCGCCAAAAAACAGCAGGTACTTAATAACAGTCCAAAGGTCGTATATGCTACGACCATTGGGACTTTTTTCTGCGGCAAAAAGCAGATAACGATAGTTTTCCAATGTCAGGTGATCTTTAGGCCCGCCCATTTCTGGCGGTGGTAAATGGGGGTGAAAAGAAAGATTGAACATATAGAGCTGAGGTAAAACAATCAGCATGACAATCCAAAAGAAGACAAGAATGAGCAATGACCAGCCCATCACCTTGCCGTTGGTTTTAAAATAGTTTTTTAAGATCATGGCGGTTACTCACCTGCCACTTCACCAGCTGGTACGACAACAGCCTGGTTTGCATCAAATTGAAGCATGAGTTCAGAACCTGGTGCATACAACCGTGCTTCACCACGATTGACCAAAGACATCTTCATTTCTTTTCCTGCATCACCTTCCAAGAACACATTATAGCTTGTGCCTTCAAACTCAGAATAGCGAACATTTGCTTTAATACGGGTATTGGTTTTGGTTGCTTTGTCAGCAATATGGAAACCTTCAGGACGGATAAACACCATCGCATCATCACCAACCTTTAGCTTACCAGTAGCGCCAGTTGTAACGCGAGCGAGCAAGTTTCCAGAACGGTTGGTTTCGATAAGTGCTTGGCCTTTTGACATTGATTTCACTTTGCCGCGGAACATATTATTCATGCCCACAAACGAAGCCACAAACGAAGTCGCAGGATCATCGTAAACATCTTTACCTGAGCCAATTTGTTGAATGACCGCTGTGTTCATTACAGCTACATTATCAGACATAGTCAAAGCTTCACTTTGATCGTGGGTAATGTAAATAAAGGTAATGCCAACACGTTTTTGAATTTCTCTTAATTCGGTCCGCATATGATGGCGTAAACCCAAATCAAGTGCAGATAACGGTTCATCGAGCAACAGAACATCTGGTTCTGCGCAAAGAGCACGAGCAATCGCCACACGCTGCTTTTGGCCACCTGATAATTCGGATGGAAGCTTATCGCCTTGATCTGCTAAGGCGATCATATCGAGCAGTTCGTCTGCTCTTTTACGGCGTTCTTTGGGGCTAGCACCACGAACTTCCATAGAAAAGGTAATGTTTTCCCAAACTTTCATCAGTGGGAAAAGAGCCAGGTTTTGGAAAATGAGAGCGGTTGGGCGTTCATTTGGCCCCTTACCTGCCATATCATTTCCACCAATTAGAATCTTGCCTTGGGCCGGTTCTAAAAAGCCTGATACTGCTCTTAAAATTGTTGTTTTACCGCAACCAGAACCACCAAGAAACGAGAAAAAATCCCCGCCATTGATATGAACGTTTGCGTCACGAACGGCGACAAAATCGCCAAACTTAATCCACATGTCTTGCAGATCTACAGCTACACCTGAGCTCATAGAGACCTCCCCTTTTGGCCTTATTGGCCTTACGGCCGGATCTTACGCCCGTGCCTTGTTGCCCATTTATGATTTTTAGACCCCGGGCGAAGAACTCGCCCGGGAAATTCATTTTGCTAAAGAAAAACTGGTGCCTATCACGTTAGACTGTATTTACTTTACTGGTCTTGAACGGCCTTGCTTCACAAGGCCTGCCCATCCCTACAAGTGAATACTTGTTACTATTTAAACGCGACACGCACTCAATTATGCGCTTTTAAATTTATTCACATACTCAGTACGGATTTTCGCATACCAAGGAGCTTGTGGAGGCCAAGGATTAAGATTAGCCAACGCATCGCCAGGATAAGCTTCAGAGAAGTTTTTCTTATAGTTTGCATTTGCAAACTTATCGGCACCAAGAACAGGTGAGTTATAACCGTGGTGGTTAATGGCTTCACCAGCAGGAGCTGCTTCATAAGCGTATTTGAGGAATGCATATGCTTGATCGACGTTTTTCGCACCGATTGGCATCGCAATACCGTCAACCCAAGCCATTGCACCTTCTTTTGGTGCTTGGTAAGTCACTGGCTCGCCAGCAGTTTTAAGTGATAGCGGTGGGCCATCCCATGCTTGACCAACAGTAATACCTTCTTTAAGCAGACCATTTTTCTGGCTATCAGCATCATTCCAAAGCAATTTAACGTGCTTTTTACGAGCCATACACCAGTCAGTAACTTTCTGCCAAGTCGGACGCATTGTTGCTTCTGACTCATATGCTTTCCACATCGCGCCTTTATCAAGTTCACCAATGGTTTCCATGTATAGACCTGCACAAAGCATGCCTGAGTGTGGACGCAACATTGTTTTGCCTGAGTTGGCTTCATCCCAAATCGCGCCATATGATGGCACGCCACCTTCTGGAACATATTTGTCTGTACGCCATGCAACACCTTCAGTACCCCAGATATGAGGAACCCAGTGAACGCCTTTGCCATCGAAAGTCCAGTCTTTGGTTCCGATTGCAGCCATTGCAGGGTTAACTTTATCAATTGAGATTTTGCTCATATCAAAAGGTTGCAATAGTTGAAGAGGGCCCCACTCTAGGCCTTGGTTATTGGTTGGTGAACAAAGGTCAAAACCTTGGCCTTTATTGGCCTTCATTTTATTGATGATTTCTTCATTTGAACCAATACCGGTAAAGTTAATTGTAATACCAGTTGCTTTTTTGAAGCTTTTTACAAATGTGTCTGGCAGATAATCAGACCACATAAGAATGTTTAGTTCACCTGATGCTGCATAGGCACTTGATACCAAGCCTGGCGCTGCAAACGCAGCGGCACCAGCAGCACCTGCTTTAAGAATGCTACGACGATTAAATTCCTTAGCCGCCAAAGCCGTCTTTAGTGCTGATGTTTTTGATTTACTCATATTATTCCTCCGATTTAGGATTTTCAGAGATTATTCTCTGATTTTTTATTGCTGTCTTAAATGACAGTATTATTACAGCGCCGAAACGCTATGATTTTTTTAACGATTTTTTTAGTGATCTTTCTTAATGATCCCATTTTGCCAGTACAGTATGTCGCAACTAAATTCTGGCTGCAACTATATTAGACAATTGGCCCTAAGGTGCAACAGTTGTTGGACCTAAAATTTAATTTTTTGATGAATCCAGTTACTAACTGACCTACTCCTTCATGGCCCGAACTAACTTTCCAACAGTTGGCTCAGCAGAAGGCACAAGAGGTTTTTTAAATTCAAGGTAGTTTTTCTCTAGGTCCAATGGTGTCCACAGGACCTCCTTTCGGAACATTCCAAAAATATCTCCAGAGGTAAATTGGGGGTTTTTGGAGGCAACCTCCAACAATGATGGCCCATAAATTGGCGCGATTTTTATTGGACTATACCCCATTAGCATTAAGACGGTGGGGCGAATCATAAAGTGGCTGGTTTTGGAAAAATTGACTTTAGCAGCTTGAGTAAGTCTAGCTTTGAGGCCAACATCATCGGTCATCACGAACATTGGTACTAACCCTTCTCGCGGGTCAGGATCATTCACAGAGCAATGGGTCAATTTTCCATTATAAACGGCTTGGCCATGATCGGATGTGTAAACAACAGTGGTTTTTTTCAAATCGATTTGCTGAAAAAACACTTTAAAGAATCGGTCAACCGACCACCTAATAACATTGTAGTAGGAATTTACTCGTGTCTTAATGTTGTCATCTTGGGCTTGGCTGACCGTTGGTTCAAAAACGATTTCAGCTTTGGGGTAGCCCTCATCATAAGGGAAATGCGCGCCGTTTTTATTGGCATAAATAAACACAGGCCCCGCGCCCGCCAACTCTTTTTTGATAACCTCTAGCAATTTGAAATCCAATTGCGGGCCAGAAATATTTTTAAACCGCACAACCCGATCGATTTTTTTAGTTTCTCCAACGGTCATAAAATTTTGCAATAGGCCAGGGTTTTTATTGAGACCTGATTGACCATCGATATAAACGGTTCGATAGCCTGCAGCTTTTGCATACTGCCAAATTGTCGGGTTGGTTGTCATTGACTTAACAAGGTTTTTTTGCGTGCCGCCAAACCTCAATAATGCATTTGAATAGCTTGAGCAATTGCCGCCTGAAACAGCGTTGCCGAAATTGACTATTCTATCAGCGTTCAGTGCTAAGTTTGGGGTAATTGAATTACCAACCTTCCAATTGATATAATCTGGCCGCACGCTCTCATCGATGAGCATAACGATGTTTTTCATTTGCCGGGTTTTGTTTGCTTTTATTGCCACAGGATGGCGCGTCGGTAGTTCATGACCGGCCACTTTAACTGCGGTAACCAAACCGATGGCCAACGGTTGGAACTGGCTTGGCATAGCCTGAGAACCGCCACCTTCTTTAATGAAAATAATCGCAGCGATGAGCAAAACAGGCACCACTGGGGTCCAAGACAA
>JAMOMM010000562.1 GCA_027067085.1 Hyphomicrobiales bacterium | reverse complement strand
AAAAAAATGGCCGCTCATTATTAATGAGCGGCCATCAAACTTTATGTATTAGCTAAGATCAACCAAAGATGTCTTTGGTGATGCCGTCGTACCAGCCAACTGACTCTTCATAAGTTGCCTTACGTAGGTCGGCATCTTCACCGTTTTTAGAGATGAACTTGGCTGTTGGCTCAATTTTCTTAGCGCCAGCTTTGTAGGTTGCACCCACTTTAATGCCATCATCTGGAGCAATAAGGCTCCAACAAGTGTTCGCAAATTTGGCTGGGAACACTTTAGATTTTGTCAATTCACCACGAACGGCCATGGCGCAAACTTTTGCTTGGCTGTTGGCTGAGAAACCAGATTTAGGCATTGCAGATGCAACAGAAGCATCACCAATAACATAAATGTCGCCATCAACTTTTGATTTCATTGACGCTGGATCAATCGGGCACCAACCTTTGTCATTTGCAAGACCAGCTGTTTTAGCAATTTGGCCTGACGTATTTGCAGGAATGACACAAGCTGCATCAGCTTTGAACGTATCCAAATCCGTTTTGAATTCGCCATTTGCTGTATCAACAGATTTCAGGCCACCAAGAGATGATAAAGGCTGCCAATCAATCATGCCTTTGTAATGACGTTCCCAACCGTCTTGGAACAAGCCCATTTTGGAAAACTTGTCTTTTGGATCAAGAATAATAATTTTGGCTTTTGGGTTATTCTTTTTGAAGTAATTGGCAATCATTGAAATACGCTCATATGGCCCAGGAGGACAACGGAACGGATTTGGTGGAGGCACCATTAAAAATGTACCGCCCTGTTTCATGCCTTCAATTTTGGCTTTCAGCAGTTTGGCTTGTGTGCCAGACTTCCACGCATGTGGAAAAATTGCCTGATCTGCCAGTGAATAGCCTTCTGCAACAGATTCAAACTTCAGGTCAATCCCTGGAGAAACAATCAATTTATCATATGGCACCATTGATCCAGAACCAAGGACAACAACCTTTTTCTTACGATCTACCGTAACAGCCCAATCATGGACAACGTTAATGCCATATTCAGAAGCCAACTTATCATAAGAGTGGCCAAGTGATTCATAGTCGCGCAAACCGCCAATATAGAGGTTTGAGAAGTAACACGTGTAATAGCGTTTTGTTGGCTCAATCAGTGTAACTTCGATACCGCCTTTAGAATCTTTAGCGATATAACGCGCTGCAGTTGCACCGCCTGTACCGCCGCCGATTACAACGACTTTTGGTTTTGAATGAGAAGCACCAAAAACCTGAGTAGCAGTACCAAGGCCAAGTGTTAAACCTGCAGCACCTGCTGCGGCGTTAAACTCACGTCTAGTTAATTTCATTTAGTTCCCTCCTCTAGGATGTGAAATTGTTAACAATAGATCTTTGCATTTATTGTCTAAATTGTGTTGTTTTTTGGTTATTCTTTTGGTTTTAACGAGCCGAAATATGCAGCCAAGGCTTCCATCTCTTCTTTAGATAGGCCCACCGCAATAACTTGCATGGCTTTATTTTCACGTTCTTTGGTTTTGTATGAATTCAAGACTTCAACAAAAGCTTCTTTATCCCAGCCAACAATTGCTGGAATTCCGTTATCTGCACCAGATAATTGGTGGCATGTTACGCAAGAACCTGAAAGATACTGACCATATTCAACTTTTTCGTCAGCCCGAACTGCACTACTCGCAACAGATAATGCCAACCCAAAAGCCAGCATCGTAAAAGTGTGGTACTGCATGTTCCCTCCAAACACATATTAGTATGGAGATATTCAATATGACGAATACCAATTCGTCAATGAAAAAATACTTTATTTTAAGCTATTAAGTTAATTACAGCTTTCTTCTCCCGAAAATGGGAGTGAACTTTTTGTGAACAGCCGAGACTTTTCATCCCCTTTTCATCTCATTTGCCATGTCGTACATTGATAAAAACGTTCAAACCTCTCAGGAACTCCTCACAATGCACCGTCAACTCACCCTCTTAGCCTTTAGTATTATGCTCGCCATGTCTACTTTCAGTTTAAAAGCACGCGCGCTTGAACTGATAATGTTTGAGCAAGAGGCTTGCGAGTGGTGCGAGATATGGAACAAAGAAATTGGCCCTGTTTATCCTAAGACAGATGAAGGAAAACTTGCCCCATTGCGCCGTGTAGACATCTTTGAGAAACGTCCAGAAGACCTAAAAGGCATAAGTAATCCGCGCTTTACACCCACTTTTGTATTGTTTCATGAAGGCAAAGAGTTAGGCCGAATTAGAGGCTATCCTGGTGAAGATTTCTTCTGGGGTATGCTCGGCGAATTGCTCAAAAAACCTGTTGCGAAAGCTGCTAGCCTACCAGCAAAATAGACTCAAAACCTGCGATAAAAACTCAAGACCGACAAACTCAAGGCCGACCGTAGCTTATTGACAGAATGTCGCAAAGTATCGTTTGCCCTTATTGCATTCAACATATAGAATACTTGAATAAATAAAATGAGAAATATTTAGGGTGGTATAATGGATGCTTTAGTTGATGACGTTGTTGTCTCTGCTGATGAAATGGCAAAGAACGCCAGATCGGCGTGTGAATTTCTAAAAGCGATGTCTCATGAAACACGGTTGCGGGTTTTATGTATTCTTATGGAAGGCGAAAAATCTGTTAGCGAATTAGAAGCAACTCTTGGTATTCGCCAAGCAAGTGTTTCTCAACAACTTCAACGTCTTAGAGCCGAAAAAATGGTTGTCACACGGCGCGATGGTAAAGCAGTTTACTATTCACTTGCCAGCAATGATGCGCGTGAAATAATTTCTGTTCTTTACAAACTATTCTGTGCGCAAAGCAATTGTCATTAAGTTTTAAAACCCTCTTAGTTGCTGGCTCTCTTCTCGTTGGTAACGCCTATTACGTCACCGAATCGGCGGCTTCTTCGGTATCTCCCACATCGGTTTCTTCCTCCTCGCCTTCTGTGTGGCAATCTAAGCACTTTCGCCAACATCAGCTTGTGGGCAAAATTTGGTCGACCAAAGATCAACGCTTTGTGGAATGGACGTGGCTGCAATCAGAAATTAAAACCGCTCGGTTCGTATTACTCGGCGAAATTCACACCAACGCCGACCACCACCGCTGGCAAGCTGAGTTTTTAAAGAAAATAGGTAAGGCCCCCACCCTTCCGCTTCGTTTGGTCGTGGAAATGATCCCAACAAGCTTGGGCGATGTATTTAAATCATTCAAATTAGACCACAAATCACCACGTAATCAGCTTCCAGCTTTGGGTAAAGCCTTGAAATGGGAAAAACGCGGTTGGGGCAAATGGTCCATATATCAACCTATTTTCAACGTAGCCTTGGCACTTAACGCGAGTGTTGTGCCTGGTAATATTGATCGTGCTGACACTAAGCGTATTGGGCGCAAAGGCATGAAGGCAATAACCCAGAGTGAAAAAAGCAATTGGTCTTTGGATGTTGCTTATTCCAAAAACCAAACATTGGTCATCGACGACTTACTGTTTGAGTCTCATTGCAAGCTAGTGCCTAAACAAGCGCTTTCTCCTATGCGCCTTGTTCAACGCGTTCGCGATGGTGCAATGGCTGGCGCAATGCTGGCAAAGCCAAACTCAACGTCGGTGCTGATTGCCGGCAATGGACACATCAGAAATGACATTGCCGTGCCGCGTATTTTGCGAGCCAAAGCACCAAATGCCAAAACTATCACGGTGTCGTTTACAGAGGTCAGGCCAGATTACAAAATGCCGCAAGATTATGAACTGCAATCTGCTGACAAGCGCCCTGTTTTCGACTATTTGTTCTTTACCCCTAAATTTGAAATAAAGGATCATTGCGCGGAACTGGCAAAAAGGTTCGGAAAACACAAATTAAAGAAACCGAGCAAATAGCTTTATCAGTCCTGTCTTTGAATAAGCTCCATGGAATTTGAATATTTTAGCGAAACAACCATACGATTAGCTGTATTTGCCAGCGTTTTTGCCATCATGGCCGTTGTTGAGGCTTTATGGCCGCGCAAAAAGCGGACCCAACCGCGCACAACAAGGTGGTTTACCAACATTGGTGTTGTTGTGGTTGATTCTATTGTCGTGCGCCTAGTCTTTCCAATCGTTGCGGTTGGTGTTGCAATTTATGCCAGCGAGAACGGTTGGGGCTTGCTCAACCTTATCGCAATGCCGTTTTGGCTCAAGGTTGTCATTTCTGCTGTGTTGATGGACATGGCAATTTATTGGCAGCATGTGGCCTCTCATAAAATTCCAATGCTGTGGCGGGTCCACCGCATGCACCATGTGGACCGAGATATTGATGCTTCAACTGGCACACGTTTCCATCCGATCGAAATCGTGCTTTCAATGCTTTATAAAATGGCCATTATTATGGTGCTCGGCCCAGCAGCGTTTGGCGTGTTTTTGTTTGAAGTTTTGTTGAACGGTTCAGCCATGTTTAACCACGCAAATGTTCGCCTGCCGCTATGGCTTGATCGTGTCATTCGCGTTTTGTTTGTCACACCTGATATGCACCGCGTCCATCATTCGGTCCATCGCGATGAGACCGATAGCAATTATGGTTTTAACCTAGCCATTTGGGATAAAATATTTGGCACTTATATCGACCAACCACGAGATGGTCACGACGATATGGTTATCGGCATGAAGGGGTATCAAGACGACAAACCCAGCAATATTATTTGGGCGTTGTTGTTTCCGTTTAAATAATCTGTCCACCCTGCTGCATAAAAAAACCCGGATCGTGGCGATCCACTATCCGGGTAACAGTTCAGGGAGGTAAACTTGCTTAAGGGATAAACCCGTTCAGAAGTTGATATAAGTTATATGGCAGATTCCGTATATATGGAAGGCCTAATATACGTGGCAGGTTGTCACATGCGTATATTATAATATTCAAACATACGCATGCAA
>JAMOMM010000561.1 GCA_027067085.1 Hyphomicrobiales bacterium | reverse complement strand
CGCGACCGCGATACCAACAAAACCATAACCAGCGGTAAAACCAAGCAACAACCGATGTTGCGCACCAGCAATTTCATTCACCGCCATTAGCCCAGCAAGGCCACCTGAAATTGCCATCACGATAATGGTAATACGGGCAGGTGATATGCCACCGTACAAAGCAGCGCCTTGCGAAAATCCAACGGTTCGAATGGCATAACCAAGTTTGCTTTTCCAAACCAAAAGCCAAACACCAAATGAAGCAGCTAACGCCAAAAGAAAAGAAATGTTCAACGGTGTTTTTGAAATTTCAAAACCCAAACTTGCAAACATATCGCTAATAAAGGGTAAGTACCCGCTGGGGTGGAATGTTGCAGATTCAGGCACCATAGAGCCTTCAACCTTCATCACATGCACCAGCAAATAAACCGATAAAGAAGCGGCAATAAAATTAAACATGATGGTGGTAATCACCACATGACTGCCCCGCGTTGCTTGTAAGTAACCAGGAATGGCCGCCCAAATTGCCCCAAACAAACCACCCAACAAGGTTGCCAATAAAAACACTAATGCCCAATGGGTTTCACCAAGTCCAAGCGCTGCGATTGCCACACCAATGCCTGCAACATTAGCTTGGCCTTCGCCACCAATGTTAAAAAGCCCCGCATGAAAAGCGATCGCCACGGCCAAGCCAGTAAAGATAAAATTGGTGGCGTAATATAACGTAAAGCCAATAGTTTCACTATTACCGAGCGCCCCAACGATCAAAACTTTAACAGCTTCAAATGGGTCCTCACCAATAAATAAAACCACCAGACCTGACACAAAAAGAGCCAATCCCAAGTTTAGTAGCGGTATCAAAACCAAATCAGCCCAGCGCGGTAATCCCTTATTCATTTGGAACAACCTCCATACCAGCCATTAACAGACCAAGTTCTTTTTCATCGGTTTCATCGGCCTTGCGTTCGCCAACAATTCTCCCATCAAACATAACCAATATTCGATCAGCTAACGACAGAACTTCTTCTAGCTCAACAGAGACAAGCAGCACCGATTTACCCGCATCACGCATAGCAATAATTTGTTTATGAATAAATTCAATCGCGCCAATATCAACCCCGCGCGTTGGTTGCCCCACCAACAACAAATCAGGCTCACATTCAATTTCACGAGCCAGAACAATTTTTTGCTGATTGCCACCTGAAAAGCTTGAGGCCTTTAACCGCGTATCATTTGGCCTTATATCAAAGCGCTCCATTTGCGCACCTGCGCGAGCCTGAACATCACCTTGCTTTATCATTGCGACACCACTATTTTCGGGGCTATTTTGAAATCCAAGAATAGTGTTTTCCCATTCCTGAAATTCCATCACCAAGCCCTTTTTATGGCGGTCTTCTGGCACATGAGAAACCTTCAAATCACGCAGCTTTTGAGATCCGATGAGCTTGGCCACATTAAGCCGCTTGCCGCTAATTTCAATGATACCCTTTCGGGCTTTTTTAATGCCAGCAATAGTTTCTAAAAGTTCACTTTGTCCATTGCCTGCAACACCTGCAATGCCAACAATCTCACCCTGACGAACCTCTAATGAAACATCTTTTACACGTGGCACTTTTTTACTGTCATGCACGGTAAGGTTTTCAACTCTTAAAACCACATCACCCAAATTGATGGGAGCTTTTTCAATATCAAGCAAGACGGCGCGCCCCACCATCAATTCGGCCAACTGGGCTGGCGATGTGTCAACAGTTTTAACTTCAGCGGTCATTGCCCCTTGCCGCATCACTGACACCGTATCGGTGATCGCCATAATTTCACGTAACTTATGGGTGATGAGAATAATCGTTTTACCTTGCGATTTCAGCTGTTCAAAAATTCGAAATAAATGATCTGCTTCGCTCGGTGTTAGAACCCCTGTTGGCTCATCTAAAATTAGAATATCGGCACCACGATAAAGCGCTTTGAGAATCTCCACTCTCTGTTGAAAACCGACAGAAAGATCACTAATCAACGCATCAGGATCAACATCTAATTCATACTCTCTGGCAATCTCTGCTAATACTTTTCGCGCTTTTTTAAGCGATGCACCAAGCCACGGTCCCTCTTCTGCACCAAGAATAACATTTTCAGTAACAGTAAAGTTTTCAACCAACATAAAATGTTGGTGCACCATGCCAATGCCTGCTGCAATCGCGGCGCGGGAATCGGTAATATCAACCTGTTGGCCGTTGATTTTTATGATCCCACTATCAGCCCGATAAAACCCATAAAGGATCGACATCATCGTTGATTTTCCAGCACCATTTTCCCCAACGATGCCATGAATAGAACCTTTGGCGACACGCAAACAAATATCTCTATTTGCCTGCACTGCACCAAAGCTTTTATTGATGCCGATCAGTTCAATGATCGGCACCTCCTGACCAGAATTTTCACTCTGGTCAAGTTCATTTGCTGAATTAAGTGACATTTAAATGGCCAATTTACTTAACTGGACACTTGCTGTCAGACATGTAGTCATGGACTTTGATTTCGCCAGAAATAATTTTGGCTTTAGCCGCTTCAACCGCCGCCTTCATTTCTGCTGTAATCAATGATTTATTGTTGTCATCCAATGCATATCCAACGCCACCTTCTTTCAAACCAAGCGCGGTAATACCTGATTTCCAGTTCCCAGAACGAGCATCTTCAAACGCATTATAAACAGCAGTATCAACACGCTTTAACATTGAGGTGAGAACTTTACCTGGGTGAAGATGGTTTTGGTTTGAATCGACACCAATACCAAGTTTGCCCGCATCCGCCGCCGCCTGCAAAACACCAAGACCAGTACCACCAGCCGCGTGATAAATCACATCAGCGCCTTGACTAATTTGTGACTTGGCCAGTTCACCACCCTTAACTGGGTTGTTCCATGCAGCGCCCGTATTGCCTGTCATATTTTGAAAGACAACAGCGTCAGCCTTAACAGCTTTTGCCCCCTGCACATAACCACAAGCAAACTTATGAATAAGTGGAATACCCATGCCGCCAATAAAGCCAACTTTGCCCGTTTTTGATTTCATCATCGCTAACATGCCAACAAGGTAAGAACCCTCATGCTCTTTAAACACAACTGATTTTACGTTTGGCTTATCGACAACCATATCGATGATCGCAAATTTTGTTTTAGGAAATTCACTGGCCACTGCTTCAACAGCTTTTGCATATGAAAAACCTGTCACAACAATTGGACTAAAACCCTTTTTTGCAAACCGTCGAAGAGCTTGTTCACGCTGAGCTTCACTTTGAATTTCAAAATCACGATAAGAAATACCGCTTTTCTTTTTGAATTCTTCTGCGCCAGTATATGCCGCTTCATTAAACGACTTATCAAACTTGCCGCCCATATCATAAATCAACGCTGGCTTATCATCAGCTGCAAATGCAGAAGTAACCATCATTGCAGACACAGCAGCGCCCATAAAATAAGACATAACTTTCATCGTATTCTCCCTTTTTTGTTTTCAGTTTACTTAAATTTATTCAGCGGCATCAATCAACCCGCCTTCAACTTCCCGTTCATCGATAAGGTCATTCAGCGCTCTGGCCAATACTTCATCAATAATCAGATCACTAATAATCCCTGTACGCAAGGCGGCCAGCATGGCCAACGCTTTTGACCTTCCCCCAGCCAATGCAAAAACCCGCTTACCCTTAATGGCATCAAGCTGGACTCCAATCGCTTGTTGAGCGATTTCAGCTTTCACAATGTCACCATCCACATTGATAAAGTGACCCATTAAATCACACACAACACCAGCACTTTGCAATTCATCACTTTCAGTTTGTGAAAGCAGACCATTTACCACCAAATGACCTTTTTGTTCCAAAGAGCCCACACCGACAAGAAACGCATCGGCATTTTGGGATTTTTCCAACAATCCACGCACACCCGGTTGCGATAAAAACAGATTTTTCTCATTGATGCTCGATGCCAAATATGGCACTGGCAGCAAATACCCTTCCCCGCCCGTTTTGCTCATCAATTGCAAAACAATGTCGTAAGGGTTGGCCGCAAGGTTTGTAGTCAAACTGCCCGTAATAGAAAATATCGATAAACCAGAGCGCTCAACGCTCACCATTTCACTGACCGCCGCCGTTAAAGTGCGCCCCATACCAACACCGATTTTAGCCATTTTAGCATCGGCAAACAAACCGTTCAAAATACTACCCGCAGCGTGTGCCACTGATTTTATTGATGCGCTATCACTTTGGTCGATGCCTGATAGATCTGGAGAAACGGTACAACTTTCAAGCTCAAATAAATCACAGAACCGCTGTTCAGTTTCCAAACATTGAGACGGACGGCCCGCAACTGTCACCTTGACTAAACCATCTTCTCGCGCCTGAATAATAAGTCGATGGGCTTTGGCAGGAGAGACATTAAGACGACGGGCAATTTGTGACTGGGTCAAGCCACCAACAAACGACATCCATGCCGCACGGATGGCCAAATTTTCAGAATCAGATTTATAATCTAATGGCTTCAACAACCCAGCCTCTCAATTCTCACAAAACGGTTTTTGAAAAATTTTTCATTTCATGCGATTTTTTTCAAGGTTACAGTCGTCGTAGGCGTATAGTCAAGATTTTTATAACCATCAAATTAAAACGCTCACCAACACCTTGCAACAATCATTCGAAATTGTTACCACCTACTTGCTCAAAAAATGAGACATAGCCGCATTAGCTCAGGTGGTAGAGCACATCATTCGTAATGATGGGGTCGGGTGTTCGAGTCACCCATGCGGCACCAATGTTTTTTGCAAAGCGCAACACCAGATTCAACTTCATCAAGAAAAATAGCGACAGTTGTTTCATAGAAACAACGAGAGCGAGTATTCGAGTTTTCTCTACCCCGCGCACCAAAGGCTTTTCGCAAAGCGAAATGCC
>JAMOMM010000560.1 GCA_027067085.1 Hyphomicrobiales bacterium | reverse complement strand
AGTATACACCATTTCTTGGTCGCAAGATCAGAGACACAATTGCACGTTCGATTTGCAGCGCCAGCAACACGTCTAAATCGTGCGTCCCTGCCCGCGCAATTGCTAATGCCTATAACAGAATTAAACAGCTGAAACATAACGCCCGCAGAAACAATGCTTACAGAAATGCAGGTCGTTGCACATCAGACCAAACCCGCAATGTTCGCGCCATATCAAAGCGCAAAGCTTTAGTTCGATAAAGTCACCCAGAGCGTTTCATGTTTTGTTTGTTGCGCAAACACTGCATGAAACGCAAAATTATCAATACCTTAAGCTGGTCGGTCTGGTTCAATTTAAACCAGACCAACTCTAGCTACTGCTTCACACAACTCAAAACATTGCTTTTACGGCGCCAGTCACGCGTTTCATATTTAAGCCAGCAACGCTTTTTTGCTGCCGTTTTTATCCACGAAAACCCGCTACAATCTCGCGAACTGTTACACGTACGCCGACACGTGCTAAAATCAACTTTATACCCAGCTAAGTCTTTGCCGCGAAAATCAATACGATCATAGGTTTTGTATCCTGAGCCACACAAACCTGTTGTTTCGTTCACAGGTTGAACTTCACGTGGTTCATCATAGCCTCTATCGCCACCACCAGTACTGCCAATACCACCAACGTTTCTTGATTGGCGCGGCGGTTGGCGTAAGTTTGTTAACACCCCAGAAATAGCCCCCTTAAACGATTTACGGTAATCTGGAAGTTCATCCTTTAGAAAACACACGCCATGCTTGACGTTGTAAGTAAATGCTATGCAAGTGGACTCGCGCCGACAAACTTCAACACATTTTTCTTTACTGAACCATTTGCCTTTTTTCGAGCGTGCATAATCCCCGCCATAAAGGTCAACATTATTATAAACCACAAACCGCCTTTGGCGCGGCGCAACTTGACGGGGTTGTTCAACGGGCGCATCCACGCGCGGCTGGCCACCTCGTTGCCCCCCTTGTGGAAGAACACGTTGAGGCAACGGGCGCAAAACAGGACGCGGAGCGTTACTGGGTGTCGGGGTAGATCGCGGCACTACTGGCTGACCGCCACCATTGCCACTGCCTTGGGGAAAGCCTTTGATGATTTCATTTTTCTTACAACGAAACTGGTCAATCACCGCGCCAAGACCAGGGAAACACCCTTGAGCTTGCGCCATCACCAAAGCTGAGTTTGGCACGGAAAAACCCAACACAAAAACCGCAACAACAAAAATTCTCATTTGATTTCCCAGCACCATACTAGCTCAGCCTCGTTTCTTAAAATAAAGTTTCATAATCGTGCGATAGCCTTCCGCCGCGATCTGATCGATACTGAGATTGCGATTAGAATTGTGCAAATCGAAACCCGCTTTCAACATAATGGTACGCTCAACAGGTGTGCCATGGTGTGACGGGCTGTTATAATGATAGTCGCCAATATCATAGGTGGCCGATGCAACAGTGCGAACATTTACCCGCTCACCGCTTTCTTGGTATTTACGACCAATGTAATACCCCGACATATAGTCCGCGTGCAGTTCCACAAATTTTACTGTCTTATGCAGCTTTCGCATTCTCTTAAAATAACCTGAGCGGTATTGATATATGTGGCCATACTCGTGTGCCAGAACACCCGCAACAACCGCCCCACCCCAATAGCCACGCGCAAGCTGCTCTTTCATCAACTCAATGCCATAAACAATAGACCCGTCCGATGTAGGAAATTCTGGGAATTTTTTAGTCGTTGCAAAGGCGTTTTTAATCTTATCTGTAAACAAATAAAATGCTGGTCTTAAAACATATAATTTCTGCTGTTTCTTCATTTCCGAAGAAAGTGCACGATCAAGGTTCTTATTACCTGTGGTTAAAACGCGGTTATACTGACTCGATCGCAACGATGATGCTGCCCCGCATAACAATTCAGCATCAGCCCCGCCTAAACCCTGCGCGGCGGCAGACCCGATGCAATGCGGACAAACCGTCGTTGCAATACTTGCAAACGTAGCATTTAAAAAATGTCGCCGATCCATGGCCCTGTCCTCCCAGACCTGATACATACGCTATAAATTGCGCGATATTTATTTGTCCCTAGGGTAAACCTTTTACCTAAAGCAAGTCAACTTGAACCGCACACGGAACAACCAAACTTTAAGTGAAAGAATATGTCACAAAACAACTTCGATCAGCGCCTAACAGACCTTGAAATTCAATTAGCCCATCAAACCGCTTTAGTGGATGAGTTAAACGAGATTGTAATCACGCAATGGGCCGAAATTGACCGCATGAAAAAGCGCCTTGATGCCCAAAAGAACCGCCTACAGCAGGTTGAGTTAGCCCTACCCGAAGGCAGCGATGATAATCAGCCACCACCTCATTATTGAAGCATTTTATTGAGGCGTTCGCCCAACCTTTGCCGCCAGCCACCAAATCAGCAATCCACCCGCAAACGGAATGCCTCCAATAAGCGCAACAATACCAACAGATTCTGCATTCATACGCTCAGTGGCCAATACATTTATTGAACACCCGCCAGCAAACACCATCACCAAAATGCCCATAATAACAAAAATCCAGCGCACAACGGATAAATCCTGATACCAACGGTGGGTGGTTTTTGTTTCAATCGTCATTTGAATTTCCCGTCGAACCACGTTTATATTTCGCCGCAAACCACCACATCAACAATGCCACTGCGAATGGCACCCCACCCACAACGGCAATCACAGCAGGGTCATTAAACCCATAGCTGTCACGTCCATATCGAAAATAGTTTGCTAGAACAACCAACGAGCACCCGCCCGAAAACACCATACCCAAAATACCAAAAATGGCAAAAATCCAGCGGATTACTGATAGGTTTTGATACCAGCTTTCAGTCACCTTTTGATCTTCAGAGGCCATGTTGTGCCCTTCTCTCAGCAATCTTACCATCACGATAAAACAAGTTATACGTATCAAACGGAATAATCTGCCCGCTGGGTGTCACAAAATGCACACAAGAGCGTTTAACCCGCGCGATACAGAAGTTATATGGATCTAGAAATTCCGAAATCGCAACACGGAACAAATGCTCATAACCAATATCGGCAGGCGTTTCAACTTGCGGCAAACAACACAGCAATGCATCCAAGCGCTCACCCGATACTTGCGGGGTGGTTGATAATGAAAAGAAGGAAAACATCTTCTCACGCAATTGAGGATATTTCTCAAACGTCACCGCATTAGGCACATCAGACACCACCACATCACGCGGAATAAACGATGTAATCGGTGCAATTTTATCACCATTTCGCAAAGCATAACCAATCGAAATCGATTCAGGATTACATGGCAATGGGATCATATCACCCGCTTCAAAACCACTCTCGCCTTCAATAATTTCGCGCCTAATATCGCTCAACAGCACACGGTTTTCTTTAGCTTTAAAGCCCTCATTACGTCCCACGTCTTGCACGGGTTGAAACGTCACGCCGCGAACGCATTTCCATTGCAAACCGTGTTGAATAATATCACTAACTTCTTTGTCATTCACACCTTTTTTGACGGTCACCACCAAGGTTGTTGAAATACCATGGCGCTCCAAGTTCTCAAGCGCTTGCCGCCTAATCCGCCGCAAATCGGCCCCGCGCAAATCCTTCAACGCATCCTTTTGCAGTGAATCAAACTGTAAATAGACTTCAAACCCTGGCTTAAATTTAGCCAACTGCGCCACAAACGCCTCATCTTGAGCAATCCGCAAACCGTTAGAGTTTATCATTACATGGCGAATGGGCCGTGCCATCGCCATTTCTAAAATTTCTAAAATCTGCGGGTGCAGCGTTGGCTCCCCGCCCGAAATTTGCAACAAATCAGGCTCGCCTTCGCTTTCAACCAAAGCATCGAGCATGAACTCTATCTCGCTCAACGGACGGTTCAAACTTTTTTGTGGTGATGATTCAGCAAAGCACACAGGACAGGTCAAATCGCACTGCTCGTTAATTTCAATAATCGCCAAACACGAATGCTGTTCATGGTCAGGACACAAGCCACAATCAAACGGACAACCATAATCAGTTTGCGTTTGCGGCTTTAATGGCCAGTCCCCCGGCTTCAAATAATCGCGTGCCAACAAATAATAATCAGCATCCGATGACACCAGCGTTTTTTGTACCCCGTGTTCGCGACAACGTTTTTGGTAATAGATATTATCACCTTCTCGCTGAATTTTTGCTGGCACCAATTTATGGCAAGTTTCGCAAAGCGACGTTGTTTGCCCCAAAAATATATAAGGTGCTGCTTTACGGGTTGGCGACGTCAGGCTAGCTTGCGGTCGCTCTTTTGGTTTTTGTAAATCATCCATAGGCCATAAAATATAAGCCCTGCACAAATAAAATGAAAGAGATTAAACGGCCCTATTATCGTTTCGTATGGCTTTAAAAACTCCCACAAAAACCGCTGGCCACCATACCAGATCGCCAAAAAATAAAAGCCGTAAGTCATAAATGTTAGATTTCGTCGTGCCAGCATAACCAACGTAAAAATCAAAAATACCAACATCGAAAACGATTCATAAAGCTGTACAGGGTGGCGCAACACACCGTCACCAAAGTCCATCGCCCACGCTACATTCGAAGCGGTGCCGTAAGTTTGATCTTCCAACCCTGAGAAAAAACACCCCCAGCGACCAATCACCACAGATGTGGTAAATGCAGGCACAAACAACAACCCTGTAGAGCCTTCTAAGCCGCTCCACTTCTTAAACAACTCAACAAATAATACCGCACCCGCAAAGGCGCCGACTATAGAGCGGCCAATCTCATCAACACCACTAATCCAAAGATTTGCAGTCCCCGCGCCAAATCCGCCAAAAACTGCGCCTAACAGCAATGCCGCAACGTATTTCCCGCCGCCTTTTTCTAACCCGGAAGCATGACCAGCCAACCGCC
>JAMOMM010000559.1 GCA_027067085.1 Hyphomicrobiales bacterium | reverse complement strand
CGAATTTCTTCGATCAACTCCATGCCATCAATGCCCATATCATCTAGGCGGCCAATGAACGGGGAGATGAAAGCAGCACCAGCTTTTGCCGCCAGTAAGGCTTGGTTGGCGTTAAAGCAAAGGGTGACGTTGACCATGGTGCCTTCATCAGCCAAGACGCGGCAGGCTTTAAGGCCTTCCCAAGTCACGGGCACTTTAATGGCAACGTTTTTGGCAATTGATGTGAGTTCTTTAGCTTGCTTTAACATGCCAGGCGCATCAAGTGCGATCACTTCAGCGCTGACGGGTCCGTCAACCATTTGGCAAATTTCGGCAACAACTTCTTTAAAGTCGCGACCAGATTTGGCAATGAGTGATGGATTGGTGGTGACGCCATCGAGTAGGCCGATTTCGTCTAGTTCGGCGATTTCAGCAATCACGGCGGTATCTGCGAAAAATTTCATTTTTTAAGTCCCTAAACTTTTGTATATGCAGTTATGAACGCATTATACGGGTAAATTATGTAGAGTTTATTGATTGTTGGCTTCAGGTAGGTCATTTTTGCGTATGAGCAATGATTCTCAATTAGTGCAGACCGATTTTGAAGGAAATTCTAGCGTTGTTAGTGTGGTTTTACCACTGGCGCTTGATGAGGCCTATTCTTATACGGTCCCGCGCCATATGCAACTTCAAATTGGCGATTATGTTAACGTGCCGTTGGGTCCGCGTCTTGTGGTCGGCGTGGTGTGGGCGGTTGATGTGGCAGCGCCCAAAGGCATGCGGTTGCGCGATGTGCGGCAAAAATTTGAGCTGCCGCCAATGGGGCAAACGCAGCGCAAATTGCTGGACTGGATTGCAAAATATTATATGGCCCCATTGGGCATGGTGTTGCGCGGGTGCATGCGAGCCAAGGGTGTTTTTGAACCTGCGCGGATGAAAGTGGCGTATCAACTGACAGATTTGCGGCCTGAACGGATGACACCGCAGCGGGCGCGGGTGATTGAAATAGCGCAAGAACTCCCAGCATTGAAAGCTAAAGAGCTGGCTGATGAGGCGGGGGTTGGTGTTTCAGTTGTTAAGGGTTTGGCCGAGCAAGGGGTGTTTGAAACGGTTGACTTGCCACCGTTTACCCCGTTTGAAAAACCTGATCCCAATGGTATGCGGGTGGTGCTTTCATCATCGCAAGAAAAGGCTGCATTGCAGCTTCGCCAAGCCGTAACTGCCAGAAATTTTTCGGTTTGTCTTTTGGATGGTGTCACTGGGTCTGGCAAAACAGAAGTTTATTTTGAAGCGATGGCGGCGGCGCTGGCGGGTGGTAAGCAAGTGTTGCTTTTGTTGCCTGAGATTGCCTTGACCAACACATTTTTGCGCCGCGTTGAAGAGCGCTTTGCTGCTGCCCCTGCTGAATGGCACTCTGAAATGAAACCGCGCGAACGCGAACGGGTGTGGCGTGCGATTGGTGCGGGTGAAGCTAAAATTGTTGTTGGGGCGCGATCGGCATTGTTTTTGCCGTGGCAAAATTTGGGTTTGATTGTGGTCGATGAGGAACACGAGGCTGCCTATAAACAGAGCGATGGCACGTCTTATCACGCGCGCGATATTTCAGTGGTTTATGGTTCGATGGGTAAGTTCCCTATTGTGTTGGCATCGGCCACGCCTTCGCTTGAATCGCTGGTAAATGTGGACCGTGGAAAATATAAACACGTGACTCTTAAAAACCGTCATGGCCGCGCGGTGCTGCCTGATATTGAGTTGTTAGACATGCGCGCCAATCCACCGCAATCTGGCACGTGGTTGTCTGACCCATTAGTAACTGCGGTTGAGGAAACATTAGCGGCTGGTAGTCAGGCGCTGTTGTTTTTAAACCGCCGTGGCTATGCACCTCTAACATTGTGCCGCACGTGCGGCCATCGGTTGCAGTGTGGGGATTGTTCGAGCTGGTTGGTCGAGCATCGTTTTCAACGCAAGCTCATGTGCCATCATTGTGGCCATTCAGAACCCGTGCCAGATAAATGCCCCGAGTGTGGTGATGAGCATTCGTTGGTGCCGTGTGGGCCGGGGATTGAGCGTTTGGCTGAGGAAGCCGCAGAGCGATTTGAAGGGGCTGACATTGTTGTTTTATCGAGTGATGTTTCACGCGGTGTTTCCCTGCATCAAAAAATTCGAGATATTGCCGAGGGCAAATATAATTTGATTATCGGCACGCAATTAGTGGCCAAGGGGCATCACTTTCCGAACCTGACCTTGGCAGGTGTTGTCGATGCAGATTTGGCGTTGGAAACCAGCGATCCACGAGCAGGCGAGCGAACATGGCAATTATTGGCGCAAGTGGCGGGTCGTGCGGGGCGCGGTGAAAAACCCGGCCGCGCGCTTATTCAAACCTACATGCCCGATCATCCATTGTTAGAAGCATTGGCGGCGGGGGACCGCGAAGGGTTTTTGGCTCACGAAAAACAAATCCGCCAAATGGCCAACCTGCCACCTTATGGACAATTGGCAGGGATTATTGTTTCGGGCAGTGATTTGAACCAAACGCAAAGTTTTGCCAATGAATTGGCACGGCGGGTGCCACGGGTGCCAGACATTCAAGTGCTTGGTCCAGCCCCTGCGCCGTTAGCCCAAATTCGCGGACGGTTTCGGTTTCGGTTTTTGGTGCGGACGACAAGGGAACAGGATATTCAAGGGTTTATTGGTGCTTGGTTGGACGGGGTAAGTCCGAGGGGGAGTTTAAAGCTGTCGGTGGATGTGGATCCGTATAGTTTTTTGTGAAATACTGTTGCTATAACTTCGACTATAAGGACAAACTATTTTGCGAACTAAGACCTTTTATAAATTCTCCTTGGCAGTTTTCTGTATCTTGTATGCTTTTCCTAACTTAGCGGCGGCGAAAAATGCATCTCCCCCAACTTATAAATGGGTAGACACTGGCATAGTCACCAAAAAAGGCGGGCGAGGGTTTGAGATTCGTTTTGAAACTGATAAGTGGCCGGAAGGCGGAATTACTGGGAAAACACTCGGACGCGATATCGCGCTCCTTTGTAAAACAATTACGCCACTGGCGCTTTCTCACATTAAAGCTGTGACTGGCAAAACCAAGCCCGACTTTTTGTCTGTTATGGTCAAATCTGGAATATCAGTAGCCGGGTTTAAAGTAGGCGGATTCGTGCGCATTTCATTTTCTACTGACGGGAAAAAATGTCTAAGCGTGATTAAGAAATGACTCTTCAGTCAGCGTGACGGTAGTGGTTGTGAGATTGTGGCTGGAAGTTTACGGCGAGGATTGGGGTGGCGCTCACGCAAATTTTGCTTTGCAAAATGCTCCGCGGGGGCGGCCTAAGGGCCGAGGCCCGTCGGGCCTAGTTTCAGAAGGTGATGGCTTGGCTCTAGCGTGTGGCTGGAAATTTTCGTAGACTTTGAAGGAGGAGCGCAGCGAACGACTAAGCGCGACCGCGCTTCGGGGCTAATGCCCCGCGCATAGTGCAGCGTATGGCGTAGCCATTAGCGTGAACGGAAAATTAAACCTTGAACAAACACTCTCGTTGTTTCTTTAAACAACTGCTGCTATTTTAGCTAGCGTATTTGTGTCGGCCTTTCGCAACGCGAAAGGCTAATGGTGCCCCCGGGGAGAATCGAACTCCCACTCCCGAAAGAACTGGATTTTGAATCCAGCGCGTCTACCAATTCCGCCACAGGGGCCCTGTAAGCATCTATCGATCCTGAGATCGAAATTTCGTGGCGATCATAGGCAGACAAAGAAATTCGTCAACCCATAAAATGCTTGTTAATCGTTGTTTTTAACAATTATAGACAAATCGCTTCAATATGGGTTATTGAGACCGCATGTTGAGAAAATTATATGACTGGGTGATGGGACTTGCTGCCCATAAACGCGCCCAATGGATTTTGGCTATTGTGGCCTTTGCAGAAAGTTCGTTCTTTCCAATCCCACCTGATGCGATGCTCATTCCGATGACGCTTGCCAATCGCAAGCGGGCTTGGAGGTATGCTTTCATTTGTACCGTTGCTTCGGTGCTTGGGGGCATGTTTGGTTATGCTATTGGCTATTTGTTATTTGATAGCATTGGCGAGCCGCTCGTTGCCTTTTATGGCATGGAAAAGGGCTTTGAAACATTAAAAGATTGGTTTGCCGAATATGGGTTGATTATCGTTTTTGTGGCGGGATTTACCCCCATCCCATACAAAGTTTTCACTATTTCAAGTGGCCTCACAGGCTTGTCATTTCCGATTTTCGTTATCGGGTCTATAGTCTCGCGCGGATTAAGGTTTTTGATTGTTTGTGGATTGATCTATTGGTTCGGCCCCCCGATAAAAGCCTTTATTGAACGCTATTTAGGTTTATTGACCATTTTGGCTACAGTGTTGCTGGTCGGTGGTTTTGTCGTGCTGAAATATATATAGAGTCGGATTGAGTTTTAAGATGAAAAAATTATTTGCAACCAAAACAGGTAAAGCGCTGGCGATTATTTTTGGATACTCGTTGTTTTCTATTGTAACAGCGTGGGGCTTTGAGTTGATTGGCGGGTTTATTCCGTGTGAGCTTTGTTTAACACAGCGTATTGCATATTACATCGTTGTGCCGCTTAGCGCTTTGATGGTTGTTATGGTGATGACTGATAAACTTGGTGGCAATATACTGGGCTGGGGCGTTTTGTTGCTCGGACTTGTTATGCTCGCTGGTGGTACACTTGGCGCTTATCATGCAGGCATTGAGTGGGGATTTTGGCAAGGGCCAAGCAGCTGCACGGGCGGTGGAAACATGTCTTCTGGCTTGCCTGATTTAACCAAAAAAATTGTCATGTGTGATGAAGTTCAAATTCGCATTATGGGTCTTTCGTTCGCAGGATGGAACGCGCTTGTTTCATGGTTTTGTACATTGGTTGCTTTGTGGGGCTTTTCCAAACGAAACCGTGATTAAACTGGTTGGTGTCAATGTTGCTAAAAATTGCCATTTTAT
>JAMOMM010000558.1 GCA_027067085.1 Hyphomicrobiales bacterium | reverse complement strand
GAAATACACTTTTTAGGCGATCTTTTGCAGTTATCAAAATCTAAGATTGAATCTATGTCCGTTTTATTCGTTGCCTTCACAGTGCGCTCCTTAAACCAAATCACTTAGCTGGTCCCCATCAGCTGAATAGAGTGACAATCATCGCGTGTAAAGACTAATTTTGTATTACTAAAAGTTGCAATTAGAAACAAACTGTATACAGACCGATGAAAATCGCAGAAAACAGTCAGAAACTGTTAAGTATACTTTTTTAAATTCGGTGAAATAATTTCTTCAACAGCTTGCGCAACGCTAAATAAATGTTCATCAGCACTCAAAGGTGCCATTAGCATGAGACCAACAGGTGCTTCGCCAGTCTCATGAGCAGGTACAGAAATCGCGCAACGATTGAGAAAGTTTCCGACAAAAGTATTACGCAGCGCCAGCAAGTTAATGCGCCCATAATCATCATCATGCTTCAAATCAGCAATTGCTGCTGGAATTTGCGGTGCCGTGGGCATGATGAACGCATCAACGTCTGCCATCAAACCATCTGCCCGCGCAATCATCTCGCTACGCCTTTTTTTCAGCGCTACAATATCAGCAGGAGTAATGTTTGTGCCTGCCAAAATTCGTTTCCGCACCCGCTGATCGTACTCATTACCCTTTTGCGCTAACAAATCTGCATGAACACCATAAGCTTCAAATGCACCAATACCGCCACCTGCATTTATTTCAGGCAACTGCTCAAGTTCTTTAAAGTCAATATCAACAATTTCAGCACCATTGCATGCAAGCCGCGTTAAAGCGGTGCCAAACACCATTGCCACGTCATCATCAACGTCATCAAGCACCAATGATTGCGGTACACCTAACCGTAACCCTTGCAATGGTCGCTTAACAATCACACCATCCCAATCACCTGCCATTATCGCATCACCCGTGGCGCAACATTGCACTGTATTTGTCAAAGGTCCAACCGTATCAAAACTAGAAGCCAATGGAAAAACACCTGTAGTCGGCACACGCCCAAGGCTTGCCTTAAAACCAACTAAACCATTAAAAGCTGCAGGCACACGGCACGACCCGCCCGTATCAGTGCCAATACCCATAACGCATGTACCATCGCCAACGCTAACCGCAGCACCTGCCGATGACCCACCAGGAATTCGCCCCCCCGCACTGTTTGGCCCGCGATCCCAAATAGATTTCGGTGTCCCGTAATGAGGATTTAAGCCAACACCAGAATAGGCAAACTCAGTCATATTGGTTCGGCCCAAACAAATAAAGCCGCGCTCTTTTAAACGTGCAATCGCCACACAATCACGTTCTGCTGGTTGCTCGTTTTTCAGCACGACAGAACCAGCCGTCGTCACCTGCCCCGCAATATCAAATAAATCTTTTGCCGAAAACGGAATACCGGCAAAACGAGAAGGCGCCCTGCCCGCCAATCTCAAAGCATCCATTTGGTCAGCGCTTGCCAATGCATTTTCGCGATCGACAACCAAGAACACTGGACCGCCAAAACTGGCTTTATCATCAATATTGGCTAAAGCTTGCTCGACCAGCATCCGCGATGAAACTTTACCCGCAGCCAAGTCAGCGGCAAGTTTTTCTATCGTAAACATTTCGCTCATTTTAGAATACCTTTGATCTCTATCGAAACGGTTACTTAGGACCTAAGGGCATCTTGTACAGCTTCGGTAAGTTGTTTTAGAGAAAACGGCTTTGCTAAGAATGCAAAGTCCGTTGCCCCTTCAAGGTTTTTCTCAAACGCATCTTCGGCATACCCTGATATGAAAATGAATTTGGTTTTGATGCCGCGCTTGCGAATTTCTTTCAACATCGTTGGCCCATCCATTTCAGGCATCACCACATCAGACAAAACCAAATCAAACTCGCCATCATCACCATCAATGATTTCCAAGCCGCGTTCACCACTGTCAGCTTCGACGACTTTAAAGCCACGCGTTGCTAATGCCCGAGAGGCAAAGGCGCGAACTGCATCTTCATCTTCAACCAACAAGATACGTGCATCGCCCGTCATATCAGCTTTTTTGACATCAATTTTTTCGTCTTTGACTTCTTCAACTTCAACCGGCGCATCTACTCTGGGCAGATAGATTTTAAAGGTCGTGCCCCGACCAACTTCACTTTCACAGAAAATAAAGCCACCTGTCTGTTTAACGATGCCATAAACCGTCGATAGGCCAAGGCCAGTACCTTTGCCCACATCTTTGGTTGAGAAAAACGGTTCGTAAATTTTTGCAATCACTTCTGGTGGCATGCCAGAACCATTGTCAATAACTTCAGTTAAAACATACTCACCCTCAGGCATTATGTCGGGCGAGACACTACGAGACTCTTCTATTGAGACATTAGACGTACGCAAAATAAGCGCACCTTTCATGTCCATTGCATCGCGTGCATTTACAGCAAGGTTGATAACCACCTGTTCAAATTGGTTCATATCAACGTTCACATACCAAAGGTCACGGCCATAAACCATATCAAGGTCAATCGTTTCACCGAGCAAACGACCAAGCAAATTACCAAGGTCACTCATAACATCGCTAAGAGAAATCACCTCTGTACGTAAAGTCTGGCGACGCGAGAATGCTAACAACTGACGCACAAGATTGGCTGCCCGATTGGCGTTTTGCTTAATGTTCATAATGTCGGCAAACGAGGGATCTGTAGGCCGGTGCTTTGCCAATAGCAAATCAGAGAACCCGATAATCGCCGTCAGAACATTATTAAAGTCATGAGCAACACCGCCCGCTAATTGCCCAACCGCTTGCATTTTTTGGCTTTGCGCAAGTTGCTCTTCCAGCGATGAATGCTCACTCGTATCTACTACATAGGCAAACACACATCCATCTTTTCTACTCAAGTTTACATTTTCTTCAGGTCGTCGCCGATAACGCGCAAAAACAATATTAGCGGTACGCTCATCTTTACCTTTAAACGTCACCGCAATAGACTTACTGCCAGCCTGAGTGCTATTGACGGCATCTTCAAAAACTGTTGTTAGGCCCTCAATATTCTTGTCATCCACAAGGTCTGTAATTTTCGCGCCGCGTGTCGCCACATCACCTAATTTAGAGAACATCGTGTTAGAGCGGATAACCACCCCATCGCGGTTCAGGTCGGCAATAGCAAAAGGCGCATTGTTAATCAGGCGTGAGAGTTTTTGACCACCATCTTCAGTGCTGATGTTACTTTCTCGCATATCAAGCACAAGAGAGCGAGATGGTTGGACAGCACCTTTTTCATCAAAATCTGCCCGATGAATGATCCGTACAGGAAATGGTGCAGGTGCAGCTTTGCCGTCTGCTGTAGGGTTTTTCGCAACCAAATCAAAGTCAAAAACTTGCGTTGTCGCTTCGCTCAATCCAGGCTTCAAGTCGAGCAATAATTGCGCATCATCTTTTGACAAAAAGTCACTCAGTTTAATATCACCATCGCTCGTTGCACCAAGCTCCAACCCCAACCAATCCGCCAAAGTTGCATTAACATAAACCACATCCCCATTTGCCCGCGTCGAAAAGAACCCAGCAGGTGCATGGTCGAGATAATTGATAATGTATTGAAGTTGCGAAAAGGCGGTTTCTTGTTCAGATTTTGCCGCGCTGACGTCTCTTAATCTCCACAATGCATATGAGTTTTTGCTCTGCCTACCATCATCACCATCCTCACCGATTGGCGAAACCGAAAGTTCAAGCCACACAGGCCGGTCAGCTTGAGCACCAACTGCAGAGCTACCAGCGGCAAAACGAATGTCTTCAACGTGCTTTTTGCCTTCGTTTGCAGCTTGCGATAAGCGATAGATTTTTTCAGCGATACTTGGATGACCTGAGTATAAATTTTCAAATCCAACGGTTCGGGTTTGGCCGCCAGCTGCCAACATTTTTTGATAATAATTGTTTGAAAAAACCACCGAGCCACGTCTGTCAGAAACAACACAGCTTTCTTCCAGCCCATCAATGAGGTTTTCAAAAAAAGCTCTTTGTTGAGGCAATCGGCCAAAATGAATAAAGCCAAGCAAATAAGCCATCACACCAATTAGGCCGACACTACTTGCAAAGCCTAACACCACAAGAGCGCCCAACGACAATTTTGCGGACAAACTATTTGCTAAAAGCACAGTGCACGCAACCATCAATCCGCCAAGCACTATCGCAAGCCACAGCCTAACTTGACTGAGCTTTGCACCACTTTTTTTAACCCCAGAAAATACTGGTTGTTGACTGGATAGTTCACTTTCACTCATGGCCGCGCCTCAAATCTCCCCACGAATCAAATCATAATATAGGAAATTCATCATAAAATGAGACTGTTTCGTTGGTATACAACAGTTTTTTGGATTTTTTTAAATTTTTAGGTTAGATTGAAAAAAACTTTTCACTTGCGAGGGGCAAAATGGAATTTCTAGACCCATATATCAACTACATTATTATTGCTGGCGTTGTCATCGCAGCGCTCATTTTATTAGTAATTGTCATGCGCGCGTTTGGCGGGCGCACCCGTGGTCGCAAAGGCAAACGCTTAGGGGTTAGCGAGTATCGAGAACTCGACAAAACCCGTCGTCTCATCCTTATTCGCCGTGATGATGTTGAACACCTAATCTTAATTGGCGGCGGTCAAAGCTTGGTCATTGAGCAAGGTATCGGCGGACCAAGTGAAGAAGAATACGCCAGCCCCGCAGTAGAACACCACCGCGAAGCACCTAGTCTTGTGCAACCAAAAGAACCAGAATTTGAACCCGAGCCAGAATACGAGCCCGCACCAGAACATAGGCCCGCACCCCGCGCACCCGTATTTGGGAATGATCGCGCACCAAACATCAGGCCCGTTCACCGTGGTGAACCACGTTTAAACGCACCTGATGATGGCTATTGATTTGAACGTTGGTGTCGATTATTACCAAAATTTAGAAGTGATAATTGACGCCAAGCCTAATCATATTGATATGAT
>JAMOMM010000557.1 GCA_027067085.1 Hyphomicrobiales bacterium | reverse complement strand
GCAACCACGAACCGCACCCCCCCCTCAACCAACAGCCATAAATTCAGCAATGCCATCCTCCACCACATTGCCCCCCTCCACTATAAACACCACAGCACCGCTTCAAACACCGAGACCACAAACAGCGCCCTCAGTTCGAACCACTCCTGTTCAAGTTCCAAGCAGTACAACCACCCAAGCTGACGACCGCCGCGCAGATGACCAACCAGACAGCCGACTTTTGGGCCATGTCATCGCAGTAGACGGTGGATACGCCACCTTAGTTGCATCAGCGACCGATCCATCTTCACTTGATAGCGGATTTTGGACAATTGGGCGGCTTATTTCTATTTCAGTTGGTAACAGCCGCATTGTCGGGCTGGTTTACAAAATCGAAACAGCCGAAACCACTTGGCACAAAAGCCACACGAATGCCATGAAGGTCCAAATTGAATTGGTAGGTGAAATCTCCCAATCAGCTAACGGACAATTATCTTTCAGCCGCGGCATCAATGTCTACCCACCACTTGGGTCGTTAGCTCATAACATTCGAGCAGGAGATCTTACGGCCATCCATAACCCTGTTGGTCGCCAAACAGCGGTCATTGGCACTCTTTCTCAAGATGAATGTATTCCAGCTGTCGTTTGTATTGACGATATGATTAAACGCCACTTCGCCATCGTCGGTAGCACGGGCACAGGAAAGTCTACGACAGTGTCGTTGCTGATGCGCAAAATCATCGAAACTCGGCCCAATCTTCGAATTTTAATCCTTGATCCGCATAACGAATACGCTTGCGCATTTAAAGATGAGTCCGTCACCATATCCACAGACACGTTAGAACTCCCATTCTGGCTATTTCAGCAAGAAGAATTCTGCGAAATAATTTTTCGTGACCGAGACGGTGTAGAAGAAGAAATCGACTGTTTGAGAGATTTAATCCCCCAAGCAAAGGCACGGTTTGCAAAAAAACTAACTCAACCCACTTCGTTACTAAAAAGCGCCACGAGCAACCAAACCATAACAGCAGACACCCCTGTTCCTTACCGTATGTCAGATTTGATTGCTTTGATGGATGACGAAATTGGCAGCCTTGATGGCGCTCATAATCGGCTGGTTTTAAAGTCCCTCAAAAACCGCCTTGAGTCGTTAATCTCTGATCCACGTTATCGTTTCATGTTTTCTCAACGCACAGTTGAAGACAACATGGAAGCTGTAATAAGTAATATTTTCCGTATCCCCATTAACAACAGACCAATCACGACTTTCCAACTAACAGGCATTCCATCCGAAGTCGTAAATTCGGTTGTTGCGGTGTTGGCGCGTATGGCTTTTGATCTTGCCGTGTGGAGCAAAGGTAAATGCGAAGTTTTGGTCATGTGCGAAGAAGCCCACCGTTATGTCCCACACGATCATCGCCAAGGATTTGGCCCAACCCGTCGCGCTCTTGCTCGCATTGCTAAAGAAGGCAGAAAATATGGCGCTTACTTAGGCATTGTGACCCAACGCCCAGGCGAACTTGATCCAACAATTTTATCACAGTGTTCAACTGTTTTTGCCATGCGTCTGGCCAATGATGGTGACCAAGACATCATCCGCTCAGCTATTCCTGATTCTTCAGCAAGCACCATGAGTTTCCTTTCTTCCATCGGCAATCGTGAAGCCATTGCTTTTGGCGAAGGCATTGCAACACCCATGCGCATGAAATTCCTTGATTTGCCTCCTGAACATATCCCAGGCGCACGTGACGAAGACAGTCAAACCGGAATGCCGATAAATGGTGATCAAATATCTCTAACAACCATCATCAATGGCATGCGCAATATCCACACACGCAAATAAACAAACACCATTCCTTTTATTCCTCAAAGCCACTACCATATATATTCAACCTGATTTGAAATTATGGAAGGCATACGGAAATGGCGGGGTTATGGAGCGGTTTTGCAACATTTATTTCCAACATACGCCAAGATCCAAACGACCAACTTTCAAACTCTTTTGTTGAAGACGCGCTAGAAAAAGACAAAAAAGAAGGCCTGTTGCTAGCGGTAAAAGCCCGCTTTTTCGCCTTACTCGTTGTCGCCGTTTTGATCGTTATCATAAACCCGCACTGGCCTGTGGTCTATTTTCTCGGCATACTAGTTTTGTTTGGCCTCATTGGTTGGGCGCAATTACGTGCAGGAAAGTCGGGTGTTTCGCGCCTAGAGCTATTTTGGATGTTTTGCGATTTAGCCCTTTTAACCATCGTCACCGTCGTTCCCAATCCGCTTGACTCGACCGCTTGGCCGCCAGCCATGCAATACCAATACGACAATTTCATTTACTTTTTTATATTGCTGGCTGGCGCATCACTTGCTTATTCATGGCGCACCTTAGTGGCGCTGGGCACTTGGACAACTGTTTTGTGGGCACTTGGTCTGTTTTGGATAATGTGGCAACCCCACACACTGACCGAAATCAACGGTAAACTTATTGCGCTTTTACAAGGCAATCCATTGCTCATTCCGTTTGTTGATTTGAACGACCCTCACCTTGGTCTGCGCATACAAGAAATGGTTGTATTCCTCATCGTCACGTTCATCCTTGCCTTAAACGGTCGCCGCACCAAGGCGTTGTTATTACGCCAAGCCGAAACTTTACGTGAGCACACTAACCTTGCACGGTATTTCTCGCCCACCGTTGTCGAAGAACTTTCAAAAAATGACCAGCCCTTAAAAGAAATTCGCAGCCAAAAAATCGCCGTGTTATTTGTCGATATTGTTGGTTTCACCCAAATGGCGCAAAAAATGCAAGCCAAGCAAACCATTGCTTTGTTACGCGAATTTTTAGGCGCTATGGAGAACGAAGTCTTCAAACATAATGGCACTCTTGATAAATATTTAGGCGATGGTCTGATGGCCACGTTCGGCACCCCGTTTCCAACCAACAAAGATGCAACGAACGCCCTTGCCTGTGCAACGTCAATGATTTCAGCTCTAGACAAAATAAATGAGAAACGGATTAAACAAGGCAAACAAAAAATCCGCGCTGGATTCGGCCTCCATTATGGTGATGTTGTCATGGGTGATATAGGGGCCAACAGGATGGAGTTCGCGGTCATCGGCAACACCGTTAATGCGGCAGCCCGCCTTGAAACACTCAATCGCAAACTGGCATCTACACTCACCGTTAGCGATGCTTTACTGACACAAGTAGAAACCGAAACCAATCAACACACAATCAAAAAACAGTTCAACAACCACCCGCCACAATCTATACGTGGCTTTGAAAAAGAGTTCAAAGTTTGGACTAAATAGGTATGAGGAGACAGACATGGATCTAACAATTAACGGTAAAAAAACCACCATAGACGCTGAACCTGACATGCCGTTGCTTTGGGCACTTCGCGATATTGTTGGCTTGAAAGGCACCAAATTTGGCTGCGGCATTGCCAGTTGCGGTGCCTGTACTGTGCTCATGAACGGGGAACCTATTCGCTCGTGCTCAACGCCTTTGTCCGACGTTGATGGCGACATCACCACCATTGAAGGCATCGCCGTTGGAGACACCTTGCACGCGGTGCAACAAGCATGGCTCGACCATCAAGTGCCACAATGTGGGTATTGCCAATCAGGCCAAATCGTCAGCGCTGTTTCCCTTTTAAACGCCAACCCAACGCCTACCAATGCCGAGATAGACGAACATATGTCGGGCAATATGTGCCGCTGTGGCACTTATGTTCGCATTCGCGCTGCTATTCACGGTGCCGCCAAACAACTGGCAAAAGGATAATCAACATGGGCAAATTAGGTAAAATCACACGACGCGCTTTTTTAATCGGTACGGCGGCCATCGCTGGCGGTGTCGCCTTTGGTTATTACAAATACAACAAACCCTATCCAAACCCTTTAAAGGGCGATTTGGCAGAGGCTGAAACCACATTCAACCCCTATATCAAAATCACGGCAGATAATAAAATTACCATCATCACACCCCGCGCTGAAATGGGCCAAGGTGTCACCACCACCCTTGCTGCACTGGTCGCAGAAGAATTAGAAGTTGATCTGACCTCAATAGACATCGAACATGGCCCCGCAGGTTGGGCTTATTACAACCAAGCCGCATTAGAGGAATCCGTCCCCTTTGCAGTGTTCAACAGATCAATGCTGGCCAACAGTTTTCGCACCTCACAAAAAATTGCCTCAAAATTCCTAGGCATCCAAGCAACAGGCGGTTCATCCTCCACTGTTGATGCTTTTGATAAAATGCGCACCGCTGGTGCCGCCGCCCGCGCCGTCATGCTAAAAGCAGCCCAAACACGTCTCAATGCCAAATTACAAAACCTAAGCGTTAAAAACGGCATCATTAAAGACAGCACCTCAGGCAAATCCCTGACCTATGGCGAGCTGGCCCAAGAAGCAGCAAAAATCACCCCACCCGATGACATCAAACTCAAATCTCCTGACGAATGGAAAATCCTCGGCAAATCTCAACCCCGCAAAGACCTACCCGCCAAAGTCAATGGCACCGCCGTTTTTGGCATTGATATTGATTTACCTGACATGGTCCATGCCACCGTTCGCATGTCGCCGCGCTTTGGCGCCAAATTAAAATCATACGACGAAGCAAAAGCTAAAAAAATGCGCGGCGTTGAAAAAATTGTTGACCTTGGCACAGGCATGGGCGTTTTGGCCGATAACACATGGCGCGCTTTTGAGGCAGCCAAAGCCATCGATATTAAATGGCACTATGGCGATTACCCACTTGATACCGATGGCATTTTCAAAAAACTTGAAACTGGTTTTGACCAAGACGGTGGTTGGACCATGCGCGATGATGGCGACACCTCTGGCCCAACGGAGATAAGTGGACAATACAAAGCCCCCTACCTCGCCCACACCTGCATGGAACCAATGAACGCCACCGCGCAATGGAAAGACGGCAAGTTAACCCTTTGGGTTGGCACCCAAGCCCCCACATTGTTACAAATGATCGGTGC
>JAMOMM010000556.1 GCA_027067085.1 Hyphomicrobiales bacterium | reverse complement strand
CCATCTTTGCCGCGAAAATCATCATTAACATCGCCAATACCATCAAGGCTCACGCCTAAATAATCGTACCCGATTTCATCGATTTTATCGATATTGTGTTTGGTTATTAAAGTCCCGTTTGATGATAAGCCGACATAAAACCCCATTTGTTTGGCGCGGGCGGAAATTTCGAAAATGTCAGGGCGTAAAAGTGGTTCGCCGCCAGATAGAATGAGAACGGGCACCTTGAAATCTTTTAGGTCTTCCATAACGTCATAAATTTGGTTGGTGTTGAGTTCGCCAGGAAAGTCTACATTTGCCGAGATTGAGTAGCAGTGTTTGCACTTTAGGTTACAGCGGCGAATTAAGTTCCAAATAACCACGGGACCAGCCGCTTTGCGCGCGGGCTTAATAGGGGTTGGAGAAATAATTTCCTGCATGAACTGGCTTAATCTAAACATTGTTTTTAGCTTTCTTTGGACTACACAGGCGAAGCCCAGTTTTCTTTAGAATTTTTGTTGAGTAAATGATGTCGTGGCCGCGATCTACGTTGGCCAAAATGCTGGCAATAGCGGCAACTTTGTCTTCTACTTCTTGACGGGTTTTTGCGTGAACCATGGCGAAAAGATTATACGGCCATAGGGGCAGGTGACGTGGGCGTTTGTAGCAATGGGTGACGTAATCAAGAGCGCCAATACGCTCGCCCATTTCGTCAATTTTATCATCGTCTATGTCCCAAACAGACATGCCATTAGCAACATAACCAAGGCGATAATGATTGGGGACGATACCGACGCGGCGAATAATGCCGCGTTCTTGCATGGCAGTAATTCGGTCTTTAACTTGAGCGCTTGAAATGCCTAGTTGGTTGGCAATCTCATCATAAGGTTCGGCAACTAAGGGCAAGCCCTTTTGTGTGGCTACAATAATTTGGCGGTCGATCTCATCGGCACCTTCGTTGTTTTTTGATTGTGCTATAGGGTTCATATTTCCAACCTCAATCCAATGAAGTACTCTTGTTCTTTTGGGCAATTAAAAACGTGTAATCCCGTTTCTGCTTCGATTTTTTCGATTACTCTAGCGATCTGATCTGGTGTTTCGGTTGCAAGGACAAACCACATGTTAAGTTCGTGTGTACGGGCATAATTATGAGCTACTTCGCGGTGGGCATTGACCAATTTTGTTACTTCTTCAAAACGGTCATTGGGAACCTTTAGAGCGGCTAAAGTGACAGCGCCGCCCATGCGCTCTGAGTTAAATAAAGGACCAAACCGACTAAGCGCCCCGTTATCTAGTAGCGCTTTGATACGAGAAATTATATTTTCTCGGTCGGTGTCGAACCATGAGGCGACTTCGCCAAATGGATCATCAGATACTGGGAAACCGCCTTGTAACGCGTTGATGATTTTGCGATCTAGGTCGTCAAATGTAATGTCATTCATCCCAACCGCCTTTCATTTTCAGGTGTTGTAGAAAAGCGCGCGCCTGTTTGTTTAAAGCGCCTTAATGAAAATAGAGTCTTGCTTGGGTATGGCGCTAATCCAGCCGATTTTATCGTCTCGATCTGTTGCTCGACAATACTTCGTTGCTGGCCATGTATCATGCAGTAAAGATTGAATTGCCAAACGGGTGCGCGTCGGGCGCGACAATAGCAAAGAGTGACAAAATCGTGTGCGGTAATAATTTTAGCAGCTTCATCTACTTCTTGATCGGGTACATTCCATACCACCATGGCATTGGCGCGGTAGCCAAGGGGACGGTGTTGAAGGACAAGTCCAAAACGCGAGATGATGCCTTGTTGGCGCATATGCTCAATGCGAGCGATCACTTGTTCTTCGCTCATGTTTGTGACTTTGCCTATTTCAGCAAAAGGGCGTTCGCACAAGGGAAGACCGTCTTGAATGGCGGCTAAAAGGGCGCGATCTTTGTCATCTGTTGTCACCTTAATATGCATGTTCATATGTTGAACCCCAGATCAATGTGGAACGCTTTTTCTAACGGGAGTTTTATTGTTTTAAGGCCAGTGTGGTTTTCTATTTTGTGTAAAATTTCATCCACTTCGGATTTGCTTGATGCTGTGACGACGAACCATAGATTGAGTTTGTTTTCGCGTTCGTAATTGTGGTTCACTTGCGGGATTGAGCAAATGTAATCAGCGACCTCTTCAAGGCGATCTGGCTCGATTGCCATTGCAACTAATGAGCTGGCCCCAATCGTGTTTGGCCGAACCACCGCCCCGACTCTTGTGAGAATACCACGTTGTTTTAGGGAAACTAAAATATCTAAAACGGTTTGTTCTGAAACGTTCATTTCGTCAGCGATTTGAGCATAGGGGTTTGAGGTTAAAGGAAAGCCATTTTGCCAGCCGTTAATCAAGGTCTTTTCGATTGGGGTAAGCAGGGTCATTACAAACCGATCCTTCCCGCCCGTGCTGTAAAGAATATGCCGCTTGGGGTTTGGGCTGGTAATGATTTAACTTTTTTAAGTGTGCGCGTGTCGTAAATATCAATACGGTTTTCATCACGTACCGATACCCATACTTGCTCTCCGCGCGGTGTGAATTCCATGTGCAATACGGCTTTTCCGGGTGTGAATTGTTTGATGATTTTGCCGCTTGGCACATCGATCACTTGCAAAGTGTCATTTAATGGGTGGGCAAAATTTACCCAAATTTGGCGTTCATCTGGACGCGACATGACAAAAATTGGCTGTCCGTGTACGGGAATTGAACCTATTTGTTTAAAACTAGCGGCATCAACAACGAGGACTTCATGTAGACCAACGGCGGGTAAGTAAAATTTATCGCTGGCTTTTGTCCAACCTTCTAGGTGAGGCATTTTGTATACGGGAAGTTTTTTCTCGCCGCGACCATAACCATCAAGAATGGGTTTGGCCGTGGCTGGTGTGGCCCATAAATCAACCAGTGACATGCCGTCTTGGCCAAACAACCCTGCGATATAGTATCGCCCAGTTGAATCAATCAGCGCATCGTAGGGCAGGGAACCAATGTTTTTAATGCGGGTGATGTCGGGTTGCCCGCCAGAGGCAATTTTGTTGCAATCGGCAATCCAAATTTCACCGGCATCATAAAGCGTGAAGATAAATTTATTACCTGGGGCATCGACCAATCCAACGACTTTAGATAGGGCACCTTTAGTACCGTATTTTGCTGGAATATCTGCAACAAGCTCTAAGGTGTTGACATCAAAAATACGTACGCCGCCTGGCTTGTAATTCGATACGGCAATGAGTTTGCCGTCATCGGAAATAGCCCCGCCAATGGAGTTTCCCGATTGCATAACTCGCTTGACCATGCGTTGGCCAAGAATATCGATTTTGCTTAATCCACCGTCGCGGCCAAAGACAAAGGCGTAGCGTTGGTCACGGGAAAACACGATTGAGGCGTGGCTTAGATCGCCAAGACCTTCGATGCGCGCAAGTGATGTATGGGTGGTGGTTTCAATGATTTGAACTGAACCGCTGGCTCGCTCAATAATAACCCCTAAGTCTCCTGTGCCGCGTAAGTTTAGTGTGGTTTTTGCAGGTTCATTTGCAACTGCGGTGGTTGCCTTATTGGTTGCAACGGTGGTTGCTGCTAAAGCTGATACACCACCTAATGTCGCGGTTTTTAAAAATCGCCGCCGAGCAATTAGTTGAGAATTGGTTTTGTCTGTACTGGTCATTTTATATTCCCTCGGTGAATGCTGCCTTGTTTTAAGCTCTTGGCAATCCACATCGCATCGCCTTGGCTTAACAAGTCTGCCCATGGGGGCATGGGGGTTTCTGGAACTCCCTTTAGAATAATTTCGGCAACGGCATTCGTACTAAAATCTTTTAGGTCGTGAGGTAAAAGCCCTCTGCCTAATCCACCCTTTAACGTCATGCCGTGGCACGAACCGCAATCTTGGCGAACCAAGTTGGTTAGTTCGTTCTGCCGACTTTGTGTTAATAGCTCTTGCGCGTTCGAGGTGCTGGAAATCACCACGAATGCAATTATGACCGAGAATGCAAAACTAAACCCGCGCCAAAGCAGCAGGTGCAATTGCGCCAACATTTTCCAACTCTCCGTTTGAGCATGCGTTTGGTTGAATTTGACCAATCACTTGACTGACTACTTGGCCTAAAATAAATAATACGGGCCCGCTTAAATTTGCTTTATTTGCATCGGTTGCCAGCAATGAAACGGTGCTGATAATTTGATCTTGCTTTGCTAGAGTACCACTGGAAATGGCGATTGCTGGTGTGCTGGTAGGCAACCCTGCGTTCATCAACTTTCTGGTGATTTCAGCAATTTTTGCAACACCCATATAAATGACGAGAGTGGTGTTTGTTTGGGCTAAATTTTTCCAATCCATTTCAGGCACGTTGTCATCTTGGGCGTGACCCGTAATATAGACGAGTGAATTTGCGATACCGCGTTGGGTTAAAGGCAGGTTCATTGATGCAGCGCAGCCTTGTGCGGCAGTTATGCCTGGTATTGTTATGACCTTGATGCCGTGATGGTTTAGCATCTCAACTTCTTCACCGCCACGACCAAAAATCATTGGATCGCCGCCTTTAAGGCGAACGATATTTTGGCCAGACTTTGCCAGTTTAATAAGAATTGAGTTAATGGAATTTTGTGGTACGGGATGGGAACCTGGACTTTTGCCAACGTCGATCCGGTCGATGTTTTGGGGAATGAGACTGAGCACTTGGGGGGAGACAAGACGGTCATAAACAACAACGTCTGCGGTTTCTATCAGCCGCATTGCTTTGAGCGTTAATAGCTCTGGATCACCAGGGCCAGCACCGACAAGATAGACTGTACCAGACGTCGTCATATTACCTTGATCCTCATGATTTTAACAGATGCGATTGTTATTGTTTAATGCTATGTGTTCACTGAATTTTCTACCTTGATATTCGTCAATAATTGCTGGTTTTACGGGGTGACTGTTACGGTCCCAATCATGTCGTCTTCTTTCCAATGTGGCCCGCAAAGATAAGGGTA
>JAMOMM010000555.1 GCA_027067085.1 Hyphomicrobiales bacterium | reverse complement strand
TAACCCAATCATCACGGCCAGCTTTTGGCTTAACTTTCGGTCCCATTTTGAACGGCGTACTCAACGTGTCAGTCATCTCAATTGCCCGTTCCGTAGAACCGTAGAGCTGTTTTAGGCAGTTCAACCTTAATCGTTACGCCTTCGTCTAAAGACATGCGCGAAACCGCATTGATTGAGAAGTCGGCTGTCAGTTCTTGATCGCCTAATTTGTCATCAACAAGCGTTGCGCGCCAGAAAGAGCCAAGGAATTCCATTTCACGAATAGTCACTGAAATAATGTTGCTGGCTTTGGCTTTGGCTTTTGAATTTGCAGCTTGAGGCACAATATCTTCAGGGCGAATAGTCATCACACCTTTTGTGCCAGCTGGTGCATCATGGTCCGTGCAGGAAAACGCCAGAGTGTTGATCGAGACTTGATTCTTTTTGTCAGCCACGGCAGCTAACTGATTCATTTCGCCAATAAAATCAGCAACGAATAACGTGGCTGGTTCACGATAAATTTCGAGTGGTGTTCCCACTTGTTCAATCGTGCCATGGTCCATCACCACAATACGGTCGGCCATGGTCAGCGCTTCTTCTTGGTCGTGGGTCACCATAACGGTGGTGATGCCAAGCTTGGCTTGTAGGTCTTTAATTTCGTGGCGAAGGAAGGTGCGCACTTTTGCATCAAGTGCAGAAAGCGGTTCATCGAGTAAGAGTAAGCCCGGTTTGGTTGCCAACGCACGCGCCAAGGCGATGCGCTGTTGTTGACCACCAGAAAGTTGGGCGGGATATTTGTCACTTTGGTCGCCAAGGCCAACCATATCTAATAGTTCTGCAACACGTGCCGCAATGTCTGTTTTGCTAGCACCAGCGTTCTCTAAACCATAGGCAATATTGCGCGAGACGGTAAGGTTGGGGAATAGGGCGTAGGACTGAAACACAATGCCAAAATCGCGTTCTGCAGGCGGCAGGGGCGAGATGTCTTTACCCGCTTGTTCGATTGTCCCTGCTGTTTGAATGTCAAGGCCAGCAATAGCTCGTAAAAAAGTCGTTTTCCCACAACCAGAAGGTCCAAGAAAACAAATAAACTCGCCTTCGCTAACATCCAAAGAAATGTCTTTAAGGGCAGTGAATGTGCCAAACATTTTGGTTAGATTGCGAATTTTTAAAAATGCTGATTGGTCGCCCATGTGGTTGTTGCCTTCCCCAGTTCGTCTTTTTCGGACTTGATCCAAGAATCCAGTGAGTCAAATATGGGCAGCACCTGAGAGATCAATTGCAAACCTTCTGGATCTTCGGATCAAGTCCGAAGATGACGAATGTAATTATGAGTTAAGATAAGCACGGCGGTAAAATTCAACCGCCGTGCTCAATTTCCTAAAAAACAGACGTTAGCGTCTATTTAGGGTCTGATTTGCCATCGTAACGTTTTTGCCATTCAGCTAACACGCGTTTGCGATTATTAGCAGCATTTTCAAAATCGTTATCGATCATCTTCTCAAGCAAGTTTGCAGGGAAGTGTTTCACTGGCTTGGCTACACCTGGGTAAGCAACAACGGCATAACCTGCGTTATACATTTCGTTGGCTTTTTTGGTTACTGTCCAGTCAAGCAACGTTTTAGCGTCTTTTTCGTTGTCTGTTCCCGCAACAATTGCTGTTGCTTCCATTTCCCAACCAACACCTTCTTCAGGCACAACGATGTCAATAGGCGCACCTTTAGCTTTAGACTTTGCACCACGGAAGGCAAATGAGATGCCAACAGCGATTTCGCCAGCAGCAGCTAATTTACAAGGTTTAGAACCAGAATGGGTATAGCGTGCGATGTTTGCGTGTAAGCCATCCATGTATTTCCAACCGCCATCTTCGCCAAACATCTGCAGCCAGCTTGATACATCAAGGAAGCCAGTGCCTGATGAGTTTGGGTTAGGCATGATGACATGGCCTTTATACATAGGCTTCAACAGGTCTTTCCAAGATTTTGGTGCAACAAGGCCAGCTTTTTTGCCTTCAACCGTGTTGTAACAAACCGCAGCAACCCATGCATCCATACCAACCCACGCAGGTGGGGTCGATTTATCAACGAATTTTTTATCAAGCTTTTCAACACCTTTAGGTGCATAAGGCAGTAACATTCCTTCGCTTTTCATCAACAATAGTGATGTGCCAGCAAGCCCCCAAATAACGTCAGCTTGCGGATTGTTTTTCTCAGCCAAAAGCTTTGCGGTGATGATACCTGTAGAATCGCGCACCCATTTGATTTTAATATCTGGATGATCTTTGTTGAATGTCGCCGCATATTTTTTCAGATCTTCGGCTTCAATCGCAGTGTAAACCGTAAGTTCGCCAGCTGACGCGCTTAAACTTGTGCTCATCATAAGAGCGCCCGTTAAGGCCACACCTTTGATTGCTGAGCTGATTATTTTTTTCATGTTGTCGTTCTCCCTTTTTATTGAAATAGTATGGTAACTAAATTTTTTATAACTGCAACAGTTTTGTGATCGATGCATTACAGCCCGTTTGTCATGTGTACAAAATTTTTCTAAATCCGTGCAGGTTCCATCGTAACGACAGATTATGAGCCTTACAGTGCCTGATTATACCGCTCAAAACCTTCCTCTAGATCATTGATTAAATCTTGTGGGTGTTCAAGCCCAATATGAAACCGCAAGCACAAGCCTTCATGTGGCCATTTGGTAGCTGTTCGATACAGTGAAGGATCAAAAGGCAGAACCAGACTTTCAAACCCACCCCACGATGCGCCGATGCCAAACAATGAAAGGTGATCGATCATCGCGGCCACAGCTTCGCGCTTGCCATTGTTAAAACGAATGGAAAACAACCCACATGCGCCTTTAAAATCACGTTTCCATAATTTGTGACCCGCAGCATCGGGCAGGGCTGGGTACATCACTTCTGCAATTTCATCTCGGGTTTCCAACCATGTGGTCACTTTAAGAGTGTTCTTCATGTGTCGCTCAAGGCGAATATCTAAAGTGTGCAACCCACGAAGTGCTAGATATACATCATCAGGGCCAGCGTGCATTCCCATCAACAAATATTTATGACGATAATTGTCCCATAATTCTTTTGAAATAGTCGCGGTCCCCATCATAACATCAGAATGACCAACGATATATTTAGTGGCAGCTTGTACTGAAATATCGCAGCCCATTTCGAAGGCTTTGAAATAATGGCCAGCGCCCCAAGTGTTATCGATAACGGTTACAATGTTTTGTGTGCGGGCAATTTTTGTAATTGCGGGCACGTCTTGAATTTCCATTGTTTGAGAACCTGGTGATTCAAGGAAAATCATTCGAGTGTTTTCTTGAATGAGATCTTTAATACCAGCCCCGATCAGCGGGTCATAATACGTCGTCTCAACACCATAGTCTTTAAGGATGGTTTCACAAAATTTTCGGGTTGGTTGATAAACAGAATCTGTCATCAAAAGATGGTCGCCAGTTTTAAGGGTAATCATCAATGTAGAGGTGATTGCACACAGGCCTGACGGGTATAAGCAACAGCCATGACCACCTTCAAGTTCTGCCATTGATTCCTCAAGTGCACGAAGGGTTGGCGTGCCATAACGCCCGTATCGGTATTTTTGGGTGCCGCCAAACCAATCATCCAGCGTTGGAACGGTAATTGTTGAAGCATGGTAAACGCCCGGGTTGACCATGCCGTGTTCACAGTATTGGCGACCCGCATGGGCAATGTTTGTTTGTTCGTGATAATCGCGGTTTTTCTTAGCTTGTGGCGCCATAATGCGTCGTTTCCTGACTATTATTGAGGGATAGTAAAATTAAGACTCGCTCAATATTAGACCAATAATTCTAGTTATGCTCTGAAAAAACGGCGCTCGTTTGGGAATAAATACCAAAAGAACTTGACCTGACAGCGGTTTTTCGCTTTTGTGCACTCAGGATATGAATACATATTCTATTGGGAGTGAACTTAAATTCAGGGCTGGACGGCCTCTTTGCAACTAGATCACCTAGAATAATCAATAATTGGTGGGTTTGCATATGAGAGGGCGTATAGGCTTGAACATAATTTTTATAGAAAAGGATTTAGTAATGAAAAAGACATTACTCGCACTAGGCCTTGGCACAGCTATGTCTGTTGCTGCAGCCGCTGCTGCTACTGCTGGAACACTTGCTGACGTTAAAGCTAAAGGTCACGTACAATGTGGCGTTTCTCAAGGTCTTCCAGGTTTCTCAAATGCCGATGCAAAAGGCAACTGGGCTGGTCTAGACGTTGATATTTGTCGTGGCATGGCCGCAGCAATCTTCGGTGACGCAACTAAAGTTAAATACACACCACTTTCATCAAAAGAACGCTTCACAGCGCTTCAGTCTGGTGAAATTGATGTATTGTCACGCAACACAACTTGGACAGCAACACGCGATACAGCATTGGGTCTAAACTTTGCTGGCGTAAACTACTATGATGGCCAAGGCTTCATGGTTCGCAAATCTTTGGGTGTTACATCTGCACTACAACTTGGCGGCGCTGCTGTTTGTACAAACACTGGTACAACAACAGAATTGAACGTTGCTGATTACTTCCGTGCAAACAACATGAAATTTGAAGTTGTTGCATTTGAAAAATCAGACGAAGTTGTTGGCGCATACGACAAAGGTCGTTGTGACGTTTACACAACAGATGCTTCTGGCCTATATGCTCAGCGTCTAAAATTGACAAACGCTAAAGACCATATCGTTCTTCCAGAAATCATTTCTAAAGAGCCTCTAGGTCCAGTTGTTCGTCAAGGCGATGACCAATGGTTTAACCTTGTTCGTTGGACATTGAATGCAATGATTAATGCTGAAGAAATGGGCATCACATCTGCAAACGTTGAATCAATGCTTACTTCTAAGAACCCTGCTGTTCTACGCCTTGTTGGTAAAGAAGGTTCTTTCGGTGAAAACCTAGGCGTTGGAAACGATTGGGCATACAACATCATCAAACAGGTTGGCAACTACGGCGAATCTTTTGAACGCAATGTTGGTCCAAAAACACCATTGGGCATTGCACGCGGTGTAAATGCGCTTTGGTCAAAAGGCGGCATCATGTATGCACCACCAATTCGCTAAGCAACATTAAAATTGACAGGCTCGGAATTTTCCGGGCCTGTTTTTTTACTAAAAAACGAATTTAAAAACGAGCAAACCACAAGTTTGCCGAATGATGTGCAAACTAATTTGCCAAAGTAACTGGGGCAGACTCTAAAACATTTAGTGTTGCCTCAAGCAGGGTGGGAAAAAATGACAACGATTTCTGACGAACCTTCAGGCAAGGTTTCGTTATGGTATGATCCGCGTGTCCGTTCAATGGTATCTCAAGTGATACTGATCGGACTTATCGCTTGGGGCTTTTATGCTCTGGTTACCAATACGATTCACAATCTTGAACGCCTTAAAATCGCATCTGGTTTCGATTTTCTCGGAACGAATGCTGGCTTTACGCTTATTCAATCACTGATCGAATATGACCAAACAGCAACCTACGGCCGCGCATTTATGGTCGGATTGCTCAACACTTTTTATGTCGCAATCATTGGGATTGTTTTGGCAACAATTCTCGGCTTTTTGGTCGGTGTTGCTCGACTGTCAAAGAATTGGGTCATCTCGCGCGTCGCGACTGTATACGTTGAAGTACTCCGTAACATTCCGTTGCTGCTACAAATCATTATTTGGTATAAAATCCTATTATTACTGGCACCAGGAAAACGTGAATTTGGGAATATCCTCGGTATAGGTAATTTTAACATTACGGGTCTTTGGACACCAAAATTTATCGCTCAAGATGGGTTTTGGGTAACAGGCATTGCCATTGTCATAGCTATTGCATTGGCATGGATGGTTGCACGTTGGGCAAGTAAACGCCAACAAGCAACAGGCCAACAATTCCCAAGTTTTTGGGCTGGTCTTGCCATTGTTATTGGTTTGCCGCTGCTCGTATTTTTTGCAACTGGCAGCCCTGGTATTGTTGAACACCCAGAATTTGTTTCTGAGGGTTCAATGTTACGTCGAGGCTTTAAACCTGGTGTTGGTTTTGTTTTCATTCCAGAGTTCTTGGCTCTATTGTTTGCTTTGGTTTTATACACGGCAACCTTTATTGCGGAAATCGTTCGAGCTGGCATTCTTGCCGTTGACCATGGTCAAACAGAAGCTGCAGGAGCGCTTGGTCTTCGTCGTGGTAAAATCTTGCGTCTTGTGGTTATTCCTCAAGCGATGCGGGTTATTATTCCACCGCTTACCAGCCAATACTTGAACCTGACTAAAAACTCTTCACTCGCCATGGCCATCGGTTATCCCGATGTTATGGGCGCAGGCGGGATTGTTTTGAACCAATCAGGTCAGGCCGTTGAAATTATCATCATGATTATGGTTGTGTACTTAACATTCTCGTTGGTCACTTCAGTGTTTATGAACTGGTATAATGCTAAAATGTCATTGGTGGAGAGATAAGATGGGATTAGATAATAGTATCACTAAGCCCTATGTGCGCACGGAAATGGTGCCACAAAAGGCACCGCCACCAGGCACAGTTGGGCCACGTAAGTGGCTATGGGACAACGTTTTCGCTTCCATGCTTAATTTTACAACTGTTGGCAATGCGATTACATCAATTTTGATGATTGTGTTGACCTTTGGTGTGATATTTCTCGCATGGTGGGTTGCTGCTGTATTGCTAAAATTTGGTTGGCAAGATGCCATCTTTACGGGCACCGATGGTAGTTACTGTCGCCCTGAAGATAACAAAGGCAAAGTACCCATTGGTCAAAACATCGGTGCTTGCTGGCCGTTTATCACACATCGGTTTGGCCAATTTATGAATGGCTTTTATCCAGAACCTGAGCGTTGGAGGATTTACCTAACCTATATTATCGGTGCGCCGTTAATTGCAGGTCTTCTAATTCCTTCAATTCCTCGCAAAGGCCTCAACTCAATTTTGTTGTTTGTCGCATATCCGATCATTGCAACGATTTTGTTAAGTGGTGGCAACATGGAGATTGCCGGTAGCACTTACATTTTCTGGGCTGTTGTTTTTGCAGCAATCCTGATTACCTTATTTGCAGTTGAAAAACTTACCGATTCAAAAGGGTTATTCGCTGCTGGTGGTAAAGTCGTTATCGCGGTGGCAATCGCTATGTTTGCGATTTTGTTCCTTCTTGATTTTGATTTCGGACTAGAGTTTGTTGAAACATCTCGCTGGGGTGGCTTAATGCTGACCTTGGTCATCGGGCTTGTTGGTATTGTGGTGTCATTGCCACTAGGTATCATCTTGGCCTTGGGGCGTCGTTCGCAAATGCCAGTTGTTCGTCTAGCTTCAACAATCTTTATTGAAGTTTGGCGTGGCGTTCCGTTGATTACCGTGTTGTTCATGTCATCTGTTATGTTGCCACTGTTTTTTGCAGAGGGTGTTAGTTTTGACAAATTGATCCGTGCGTTGATCGTGGTGGCTTTGTTCTCATCTGCTTATATGGCAGAAGTTGTTCGTGGTGGTTTACAAGCCATTCCGAAAGGGCAATACGAAGGCGCGCAAGCGTTGGGCTTATCGTTCTGGCAAACAACCAACCTCATCACCATGCCACAAGCGCTCAAACTGGTTATTCCAGGAATTGTGAACACCTTTATCGGTCTGTTTAAAGACACCACGTTGGTATCGATTATTGGTCTTTATGATTTTCTTGGTATCCAAGAGGCCGCGCTACAGGACACTGCTTGGCTCGCGCCAACTAACCAAATGACGGGCTTTTTGTTTATGGCCGCAGTCTACTTTATGTTCTGTTTCAGCATGTCACGATATTCATTATACACCGAAAGACGCCTACACACTGGGCATGAACGCTGAGGCGTAAGGGAGAAATAAAATGGCTAAAGCAACTAAAAAGACAGCAAAAGCTGCACCAAAAGCGCCCGAAGGTAAAAAGCCTAAAAGCATGAGCAAACCTCGTGCGGCTGGGGCCGATGATTTAACTGTCATCTCAGGTATTGGACCAAAAATTCATGGCCAACTGAACGAAATGGGCATATTCCATTACGATCAAATTGCCGATTGGAAGAAACCTGAGTGCGATTTCGTTAATGGCGGTCTGCGTTTTAAAGGTCGCATTGAACGTGAAGAGTGGATTAAACAAGCCAAAGCTCTAGCGCGTAAAGCTGCACCTAAGAAAACTGCAGCAAAAAAAGCTGCTGCACCTAAAAAGGCCGCTGCACCTAAAAAGGCAGCAGCCAAAAAACCTGCTGCCGCTAAGAAGTCAGTTTCAACAAAGGCAAAAAGTACAGTGGTAAAAACAGCAAAAACATCGACAGCACAAACCGCAATGGCGAGTGCTGCGACCTCAGCCGCCGCTACGACTGAAGCATCGACATCAGTTCCCAAAGCGACGGCAAATGGCTCATCGTCCCAATCATCTAAGCTTAAAGTTTCAGATGAGGTCGCGATTGAACTAAATAATATGAATAAATGGTATGGCGATTTTCACGTGCTGCGTGACATCAATCTGACGGTTTACAAAGGCGAACGTATCGTTATTTGTGGACCTTCTGGTTCTGGTAAATCAACGCTCATTCGTTGTATTAACCGCCTTGAAGAGCACCAAAAGGGCCAAATCGTCGTTGATGGTATTGAGCTGACGAACGATCTTAAAAAGATCGACGAAATTCGTCGTGAAGTTGGTATGTGTTTCCAGCATTTTAACTTGTTCCCACATCTAACGGTTTTAGAAAACTGTACTTTGGCACCAATTTGGGTTCGTAAAGAAACCAAAGAAAAAGCTGAAACAACAGCGATGAAGTTCTTGGAAAAAGTAAAAATCCCTGAGCAGGCAAACAAGTACCCAGGTCAACTTTCTGGTGGCCAACAACAACGTGTGGCGATTGCTCGTTCATTGTGCATGGAACCTCGCATCATGTTGTTTGATGAGCCGACATCAGCGCTTGATCCAGAAATGATTAAAGAAGTGCTCGACGTAATGGTTGATCTTGCTGAAACAGGTATGACCATGTTGGTTGTGACCCACGAAATGGGCTTTGCTCGTAAAGTGGCCAACCGCGTGATCTTCATGGATGAAGGCCAAGTCATTGAGCAAAATGCTCCTGATGAGTTCTTTGATAACCCTCAATCAGATCGCACCAAACTATTCTTGAGCCAAATTCTGCACTAGAGCATTTCATGTTTTGTTTGAATCACAAACACTGCATGAAATGCAAGACTATCAATACCTTTAGTAGGTCGTTCTGGTTCAATGTAAACCAGAACGACTCTAGAGTGCGTCGTGTTTACTTGGGTTCAAGCATTTACTTGTTTGCCTGAGGCAGGGCTTGCCATGCAAGCCCGTTCAGGCAAAGCAAATGAATTCAATCCAACGCGTCACGCGCTAGAACTTAGGTTTAGTTAGTTACAATGTTTAAATACAGCCACGTACTCAAGGGTCTTCTTTTTGTAGTTGTGGCTGTATTTCTTTTTGTCAGCGTTACTCTTGTTCGCAATCCCCATATTGCGGTTGCGATGTCAGAAGGCTTTCCAGCCGCCACTTGGCCTTCCAAAGGTGCTTTTGCAGATGTGGGTAAGGTTGCAAACGCAAAAAAAATAAAATCACATAAAACAGCTACAGCTACTAAACAGTTAGAACAGTTATTCAAAAATAGTGAGGGGACCTCACTCCTTGTTGTTCGCAATGGTGCTGTTGAACTTGAACTATTAGGTGAAGGTTTTGGCGAGTCTACAAAATACAATTCTTATTCTTTGGTAAAAAGCCTTGTCGGGGTACTGGTGTTTAAAGCGGTGGCCGAAAAGAAAATCCAAAGCCTAGATGTTCAATTGGGAACAATTTTCGTAGAGTTTGAAAAGTCACAATTAGGCACAATTACTTTGCGGTCTTTATTAAATATGACCAGCAAAATACAATTTGAAACCGTCGGCTCAAAGGCGATGTCCGTTCGTGAGCCCAAAGATTTGCAGGAATCATTTGCCAATCCATTTGGTCCAATGGTTGAACTACACTTTCGTGGTCTTCGTGAGGTTTTGCAGCACCTTGTCGTTGCAAAAAATTTAGATGTGAAGTTCAATTATCAAAATATAAATACAGCGCTGTTGGCAATGGTGGTCGAGAAGGTTTACCGACAACCGATCAACAAGGTGCTAGAAGAAAAAATTTGGAACCCTGCTGGTGCTGGCATTGCCCGCTGGCGCAAATACGGGGCTAGCCGCCGTGTCACGGCTTATTGTTGCCTTTACGCCACGACGAGAGATTGGGCGCGCGTAGCAATGTTTTTAATGAACAATGGAAGCAAGGAAAAGCCTTTCTTGCCAAGCGGCCTTTGGGACGAGTTTTTTGGGAAAACCATAAAAGATGAGCGCGTGCTATCAGGTGCTTACGCGAACCACACCAGATATGATATTCTTAACCGCAAAGGCCAGAAATTGCAGGGGCGTTTCATCTATTTCATGGGTCACAATGGGCAGGTGGTTTATCTCATGCCTGAAAAGAATTTGATTATCGTGCGCTTTGGCGGCAAACCACAATTGCTCCATTCAACGCTGTATGAAGCGTGGAACTCAATCACTGCGAAATAACAAAGGTTAAAACGGCTTAGAGTTCGCTAAGAAAACCTGGCACCTCAGTTTCTTTTTCTTTGCGATCATAGGGCACAAAGCCCATTTTTTGATACAGTGGCAACGCGCGTGGAGAATCAAGAGTACACGTCTCTAAACGCACACTCTCAGGTTTAGACAACCAAGCCGTTGCAATGGTTTCGCTTAATAACCATTTCCCCAACCCCATGCCCTGAAATTGTGGTGCAATGCCAAACAGTGCCAGCCAAACTTGGCCTTTTGTACGCGAATCTAATTCGAAAAATCCAGCAGGAACACCGCCTACATAAGCAACGTAAATATCAACACCTTTAGAAATAATCTCTTCTTGCAAAACCTCATCACTCATGAGTTGGCGATCAATCCAGTCGTAATTTTCACCGACTGTTTTATAGAGATAGCGATAGAAACCAATTGGCGGGTTCTCTAATCGCATCAAAGAAATTTTTAAGTTTGACGGTGGTTGCAGATATTCACTGGGGGGCGAATCCATTTTTAGATAGGTCACAATTGTCTTTAAAACTTTGCCGTTCACAGAACCATCACCCTTCAACAACATCGTTTTCAGGCACAGCGCCCCATTGCGTCCACGATCCGTCATAAACCGCACTGGCTTTGTGGCCTGCGATCTCAAGCCCAAGTGTTAATATCGCGGCGGTCACACCAGAGCCGCAGGTAGTGATGGTTGGTTTCTTCAAATCAACACCAGCGGCTTCAAACAACGCCTTTAATTCTTGCGCGGTTTTCATCGTTGCGTTTTCGTTCATTGTGTCTTTGTAATAAACATTCAGCGCATTTGGCATATGACCAGAACGAAGCCCATCGCGGGTTTCTTTCTCTTTTGCGGTAAAGCGATCACTTGATCGCGCATCAATCACTTGGTCTCCACCTTGACTTGGCCCTGACTGCACGGCCTGTCTGACATCATCCATGTCGCGAACGCCCATGGATTGGAACCGCGCGGTAAAGTGGCGCTCTTGGCGTGGGCGCGGTTCACCGTCAGCAAGCGGTTTTCCTTCGGCAATCCATTTGGGTAGGCCGCCATCTAATACGCAAACATCTTCAACCCCAAAGGTTTTAAACATCCACCACACGCGCGACGCACAAAAATTACCGCTGGTGTCATAAACAACAATGCGTTGGCCATCTCCAATGCCCATCTTGCGCATCATTGAGGAAAACTTCTCAGCTGGTGGTAACATATGGGGCAGGGGATCATTGCTGTCTGCAACCACATCTACATCAAACATCACAGCACTGGGGATGCGCCCGTTGTCATATTCTGCGGTTAGTTCTTCCAGCGTTTTTTCAAATGCAAGAACAGCATGCACGACAACAATGTCTGGCGCTTCTAAATGCTCAAACAACCAGTCGGTTGAAACAATCGGAGAATTCTTCGTTACTGCCATTTTAAAATCCTTCAACTAAATCAACTCTAATACGTCGATTCTGTTTGCCCTTATTTTGAATTTTGGAGACTATTACTTCGCCAATTTCGCCTGTGGATTTTACATGAGTACCACCACACGGTTGTAAATCCACGCTGCCATCCTCACCAATTGCTAATAACCGTACTTTGCCAGCGCCCATAGGCGGCTTGACGGACATTGTGCGAACGAGCTGCGGATTAGCCGCCATTTCCTCATCACTAATCCAGCGTTCAGAAATAGAGTGGTTTTCGCTAATGAGGCGATTGAGTTCAGTCGTTAGTTGTTCTTTGTTGAGCTTGGATGGATCGTCTACATCAAAATCGAGCCGTCCACCGTCTGCGCCCACTTGCCCGCCTGTAACAGGGAAGGGCACCAGCGAGCACATGAGGTGCATCGTCGTGTGTACCCGCATATATTTGTGCCGTGTGTCCCAATCCAGCGTTAATACAACATCGTCACCCACTGCTGGCATAACATCTTGGGATGCAGGCACATGAATGATTTGGATTTTATCGGGACCATATACCGTCGTTGCAATGTCAATTGTTTGTCCACCAAACGACATGGTGCCCTTGTCGCCAGGTTGTCCGCCACCGGTTGCATAGAATATGGTTTTGTCTAGCACGATGCCGCCACGGTCATTGATCTCAACAACGCGCGCGCCAAGTTCTTTTTGGTAGGCATCATCTTTAAAAATTTGCTCGGTCATTTTAAGTATCTTTCACCTCAACAAACATATCAGGCATTGCGGGTATTTCCGTATCAACCAACCATTGCGGTACGGGCAAGTCTTTTTCGGCCAAGAAAGTTGGGTTGAACAGTTTTGATTGATAACGATTGCCATAATCGGCAAGCACCGTGACGATGGTGTGTCCCGGTCCCATTTTCTTTGCCAATTCAATTGCGCCAGCCACGTTGATGCCAGATGATAAACCAAGGCATAGGCCTTCTTCTTTAAGCAGATCAAAAACGATGTTAATTCCCGCCGTATCATCAATGCGCCATGCATGGTCAATGACAATGTCTTCGAGGTTTTTAGTGATCCGCACTTGACCAATGCCCTCAGCGATTGAAGAACCATCCATGGCGATTTCACCTGTGGTATAAAAGCTATAAAGCCCAGCCCCATGCGGATCGGCAATGCCGATTTGAATGTCTTTGTTCAACTCTTTAAGGCCAAGACTAACCCCGCCTAAGGTGCCACCAGAACCAACGGCACAAATAAACCCATCAACTTTTCCATCGGTTTGCTGCCAAATTTCTTGGGCAGTGGATTTGATGTGGGCTTGCCGGTTGGCTACGTTGTCAAATTGGTTGGCCCACACGGCCCCCCCTTCAAGTTGTTTGGCAAGCTGCTGAGCTAAGCGATTCGAATAATGAACAAAATTGTTTGGGTTGCGATAGGGTTTTGCTGGCACTTCAATCAGCCGTGCACCAAGTAAACGCAGCGTATCTTTCTTTTCTTGCGATTGCGTATCAGGGATAACCACAACACTTTTTAGGCCCAGCGCATTAGCAACAACCGTTAGGCCAATGCCCGTATTGCCAGCTGTGCCTTCAACAATCGTGCCACCTGCTGCCAAATCGCCACGTGCCATGGCATCTTGAATGATGTTGAGCGCAGGGCGGTCTTTCACCGATTGCCCAGGGTTTAAAAATTCGCATTTACCTAAAATAGTGCACCCAGTCATTTCTGATGCTTTTTTTAGCTTGAGCAAAGGGGTATTGCCAATGGTCGATAAAACGTCAGGGTGAAAAGTCATATGAGAATCTCTTAAAGTGGATACAGTTAATTTCATTATAAGTGCGATAACCAACAACAAAAGGGCTAAGTGCGCCTTTGGGTCTAGAAGCGAGCAAAAGTTTAAATGCAATCGTGGTTTAATCAACTTACAGGCAATGTGAGAGGTGCAATTTTTGCGCTGATGGCTGCCGCTATGTTTACAATCGTTTCGGCGTTGGTAAAGTTTGCTGCTAACGATTATCACGTGGCCCAAATTTTGTTTTTTAGACAATCAGTAATGCTGCTGGCCATGCTACCGATGATTGTCCCAGACTTTCCTGCCAGTTTAGCCACCAAACGCCCCGTTTTGCACCTTGTCAGGTTGATTGGGGCGTTGACTGCCTTAACGCTCAGCTTTACCGCCGTTGCTCATTTGCCGCTGGCAACGGCCATTTCAGTGTCGTTTACTAAAACCATTTTCGTAAGCGTGCTGGCGGTTATAATTCTTGGGGAAGTTGTGGGTTGGCGGCGCGGTATGGCCATTATCGTTGGTTTTGCAGGCATGTTGATTATCTTGCGACCAAACCCGGGTGATGTGGTGAGCATCTATGCCTTTGTTGCTATTTTGGCCGCTGCTGGGGCCGCGCTAGCTGTTGTTTGCGTTCGCAGCCTTACTTCAACTGAAAGCGCTGTGACGTTGCTGTCTTACCAAGCAATGTTTATCGGATTGCTGGTGACTGTGCCAACGTTTTATGTGTGGAAAACACCTGACTTAATGGGTTTTGTAATATTGGTTGCTGTGGGGGTGGTTTCTGTTGCCGCGCAATGGCTGGGCGTAAAGTCTTACAAAGCCGGTGAGGTGAGTGTGGTAACTGGCATGGAATATACCAAACTGATTTATGCCACAATTATCGGAGTATTGATTTTCTCTGAATGGCCAGATGTAAACACCTTTATTGGAGCGGTTATCATCATCTCTGCCTCAGCCTTCACCATTTGGCGCGAAAACAAGATAAAAGCAAAAATCGAACCAAAATAAAATCGGCGAACACGCCCAATCAATAAAGGGCAAACAGCCAAAATAAAAAAGGCAGCCTAATGAAAGACTGCCTTTTTAAGAATATGGCTCCCCGAGCAAGACTCGAACTTGCGACATATCGGTTAACAGCCGATTGTTCTACCAACTGAACTATCGGGGAATGGTGAAAAGCTAATAGCAAAGCTTTTGCGTTTATGTAAGCCCTTTTTTACACAATAAGAATATTTTTTTGTTAATTTCCATCATACTTGTAAAACAACGCAATATTTCTTAACTGAATCCCTATGGCAAAATTGAAATTTGGTGATCGCACCCTAAAACTACCGACCAGCAGACTGGCCCGAATTATCATCGGTATCCTGTTAATTTTTGGTGGAATATTGGGCTTTTTGCCCATTCTTGGCTTCTGGATGGTTCCACTTGGCTTGATGATTTTATCGATTGATATTCCAACTGTTCGGCGATGGCGGCGCAAGACGACCGTAAAACTGGGGGACTGGTTGATTAAGTCATACCCCAAGGTAGCCCATAAACTTGGCTTTGACGGCAAAAAGCGCAGTAATTAAGAGTAATTAGCGACCATTTGTATGAAATGAGAAGAAAATGGAGGCCTCGTCCAGAATCGAACTGGAGTACACGGATTTGCAATCCGCTGCGTAGCCACTCCGCCACGAGGCCTCAACCCTGAGTTTATACCAGTGCTTAGGCAGCTGAAATAATTACAGATCGAGTGGTAAGAATGCAAAATCACTCATGTTGATTGATTCACGTTCCAATGGGCGCTTGTTTAGACTATAATGAGCAAAAGTTGAAGGCGTTTTTTAGCAATTGTCACGTTTCTTGCGATCAATCTAAACTTTTCCTCAAGAATGGTGCCGTTTTACTCTAGGAATGGCACGCTTATACCCATTATTCACCGCTGTTTTATAAATCTACTGGGCAATTCAAACTAAATATTGGCCTTGAATCCAAATTGGTTTAATGCTGCTCTTCATACGTGGGCGGATTATTAAGTGGATATACGAAAATGGATTTTTCTACAGCCAGATATAATATGGTCGAATCACAAATTCGTCCAAACGGAATTACCAATGTGGAGCTAATTTCGGCATTAGCTGAAATAGAGCGTGAGAACTTTGTTCCCGATGCGCGTAAAGCAGTTTCATATGCCGATGAAGATCTTCAAGTTGGTAATGATCGCTTCTTATTAGAGCCAATGGTTTTAGGAAGATTGCTGCAAATGGCTGAGATTAAAGAATCTGATCTTGTTCTCGATGTTGGACCTGCCACTGGCTATTCAACCGCTGTAATTTCAAAATTGGCTGAGTCTGTCGTCGGTATTGAACAAGACACAGCGCTTTGTGAGCAAGCAGGCGACACATTGCTTGAAATGGGTATCGCCAACGCCGCGATAATCTGCGGAGAACACGTTAAAGGCGTTGCCTCAGAAGCCCCATTTGACGTTATCGTCTTAAACGGTCGGGTGTCTGAAGTGCCACAAGCTTTGTTCGATCAGCTAGAAGAGGGCGGTCGACTGGTTGGTGTCGTTGGTGATAAGTATCTTGCCAAGGCTACCGTGTATACAAAAGATAAAGGCCAAATGGTCAGCCATAGTGTGTTTGATGCCTCTGCATTGGCACTTTCTGGGGTTGAAACACCTAAAGCAAGCTTTCAGTTTTAGGGTCTAAGACCTGCACTGTGTGGCAAACGGCACACAATTCATTAAAAAGACACCATGCGAACTTTTGTTCCTTGCCCCACCTATATCGGTTTGATATAGGTGGGGGATAAAAAGTTGGCGCAATGGTTTGATTTTTTGATCATTTTAGCCGATAAAAGCAAAAATACATACAAAATGTATAAACAGTGGGCGTCTAAAAATGATCAAGTATGCGGCAAAAACCGCGGCTGACCGCCGTCGTTTGTCAAAAGGGCTAACAGTTAAAGTTTTATTGGGTAGTGTTTTATTGCCAGCTTTTCTATTGGCTAATCCATCGATTGCCAGTGCAGAATCGCTAGCAACAGCACTAAAAGCGGCCTATCAAAACCACCCAGGTTTAAGAGCAGAACGCGCCCGTCAGCGCGGCACTGACGAAAATTTACCGCAAGTTCTTTCTGGATGGCGCCCAACTGTCACGGCAAATGCTGATGCTGGTGTTACATGGACAGATTCAAAAAAGTTTGCCCCGACAACCAATCATCCAGCTGGTTTCTCGATCACCTTGAACCAACCTATTTTCAACGGTTTTAAGACCGTCGAAGGCACAAAACAAGCCAAAGCCATTATCAAAGCGGGTAATCAACAATTGCTATCTGTTGAACAAAATGTGCTTCTTGCGGCTGCCACTGCGTACATGGATGTCATTCGTGACCGCACGATTGTTCGTTTACGCCGTAAAAACGTTTCAGTTCTTGCCAGCCAGCTTTCAGCCTCAAATGCAAGATTTTCCGTGGGTGAAATTACACGCACAGACGTTTCCCAGTCACGCGCACGCTTGGCCGCTGCAAAAGCAGACCTTGCCGTTTCTAGAGCAAATTTAGCTTCAAGCATCGCTTCATATATTCGCGTCATGGGACATAAACCTGGTCGTTTACGTTACCCTGGTCGCTCTCGCCAAACACCAAAAAGCTTGAACTATGCGTTGGCTATTGCGGCAAAAACATCACCGCAAATTTTAGCGGCTGCTTTTAATCGTCAAGCTGCTGAAGCTGCGATCGCTGTTAATAAGGGTGATTTATTGCCAACGTTGAGCTTTAGCGCTCAGTATTCTTTGCGTCAAAACCCGACAACCATCGTCAAGCGTTCTGGCACGGGCACCATTCAAGGCATATTGTCAGTGCCATTATATCAGGGTGGGGCAGTCTATTCACGTATTCGTCAAGCAAAACACGTTGAAAGCCAGCGTCGTTTAGAAGTTATGGACGCAAAACGCCAAGTGCGCCAATCTGTTGTCAGCACATGGAATAGCTATTTGGCAGCTGGCCAGACCATTACCTCAATTAATGCTCAAATTCGCGCAAGTTCGCTAGCGCTTAGTGGCATTCGTCAAGAAGCAAAGGTTGGCTCTCGTACCACATTAGATATTCTCGATGCTGAACGTGAATTGGTCAACGCGCAGGTTAACCTCGCCCAAGCTTCTCGCAATAAAATCGTTGCAGGTTATCAACTTGTGTCTTCGATTGGACGTATGACAGCGTATCATTTGCGTTTGTCTGTGCCTGTTTATAATGCCTATGAAAATGGCGCGATTGTTCGTGATAAATGGTTTGGCGCTAGTATTAAATAGCTTCCAATCGGCCACTATAATTTCAAAGTGTTTCTTAAATCTTTTAAAAAAGCTGTTGAGAACCTGTGGGTAGCTTGCTGTTTGATATTCAGTTAACATCGTTTAACGCGTAAAACGATTGCATTACAGCGCGTTATAAGCGAAATTTAAACTTAAATTTTGTGTGATTCGCTCATGTTTGCGTAAAGGTAGAATTATCATATGGCTAGGCCTGGTACTCAAGAACAGCCCACTGTTGAAGAAATGTTGGTGTCTATTCGCCAAGCGATCCACGGTGAAAACGCAAAAACCCGCTCTACATCTAGGTCTCCTTCATCTCCGCCAAAGCCACCAGCGGTTTCTGGATCCATGCGTCAAATGCGGGTAAGCATGAAATCTAACCCGACCAAAACGCAAAGTTCTGTACGAACTCATTCCGATAATTTTCAAAAGCTAAAACGCCAATTACATGACCTTGACCCATTGTTGGGCAAGCAGGGACGCAAAAGCGGCAATGAATATCGCGCCAGTACGGCAAATGGATTTGCAGGCATTTTAAACGGTGATGTAAAGCTCGAAGAAGCTTTGGCAAAGCTGGAAAGAGCAGGGCTCGGCGATGTTCAGCCAGAGTCTAGGCCAGAACCTAGACCAGAACCTGTGCAACCATCTTCACCTGCGCCTCAGCCACAAGCACAATTGCGCGGAACAGAATCTTATGAAGACGAATCCTATGAAGATGAATTCGATGAGTATGATTTTGACCCAACCAGCTATGATGAGCCAGAGGTTAGACAAGACGTTAGAGTTGAACAGCAGTTTCAAGATTATGATGATGTAACAGAAAACTACGACACTCAAACCCCGCCATATATTCAAAGAGCACCTGCCGCCAATCCAATTGCACCACAAGTTTCAGCGCCTATTGCTCCTCCTGTAGCAACAGCGCCGCTCGCGCCACCATTGGTTAGAACACCAAGCTATGGTTATGATGAACTTGTCCCAGACGTTACTCACCAAGAATCTGCCCAGCTAGAGCAATCGTACTCTCAACCGACAGAACTTGCAGAACCTACAGAACAGATTGCACAACGTTCGCTACCTCCGTTGCCTGAAACAATGGTACGAGCCTCGATTGAACAGCCTGTAAGGTATCAGCCTGTTGCACAGCCTAATCCAGTTCAAACAAGTCAAATAGCTGTTCCTGCTAGGCAAGCTAGAACCGTTGCACCAGTTGCCAACACTGGCCTAACATCGCCAGAACATGCCCGTGCAGCATCAGATGCCTTTGCAAGTTTAGCTGAAACAATTATGCATCAAGCAACAACGGGCAATCGTTCTATTGATGACATTACCAAAGAGCTTTTAAACCCAATGCTTAAAGGCTGGCTTGATGAAAACCTTCCACGCATGGTTGAACGCCTCATTCGTGAAGAGATTGAGCGTGTAGCTCGTGGCGGAGCGCGGTGAGCGTAGAGTGCGGCGGAGCGCGGTGAGCGTAAAGTGTGGCGGAGCAATACCAACTAACGTTCAATTATTTGCCTTAGAGCATTATTAAACTTTATCGCCGATGGTGCCGTATCGTTTGATTCGTTGGAGGGCAGGCCATGTTGATTCTCAAAAAACTCATTGCAGAATTAGAAAAACCTCGGGACAAACGTCCGCTAGGTAGTGGATGGTTGAGCGGTGCTGGTGCTCTTTTAGCTGGTTTAGTAGGGCTGTTGCTTGTCGTTGTCTTGCGTTACCCGTCGTGGTTTAACACGCCAGAATTGGCAATGTTGCACGAAAATGGTCTCCTAAACACAGTGCTCCATGGCGTATTGATTTTGGGGTACGTCTTTGCTCTGATTAGTTTGGTTTTAAATCGCAGCAAGGTTCTTGGCACCACAGCCATGGGACTGATCGTGGTGGTTGCTTTATTTGGCAGCTCGCAAGGCGAGGCTGGTGCTGTAAACAACACCAGCCTTTATTTTGGCTTGGATTTTTTCGTGCTTAACGTTTTATTCGTTGGTTTCTTATTCATTCCGTTAGAACGGTTTTTTCCCGCCCGTGCAGAACAAACAGTTTTCCGTCAGGAATGGCGTGAAGATATGTTCTATTACTTCGTTAGTTCAATGCTGGTGCAAGTTTTAACCTTCCTCACTATGGCCCCAACCAACTACGTTACGAACACCGTAAATCTTGAAAATGTGCAGACTTATGTCGGCAGTCTGCCGTTTTTTGTTCAAGTTATACTAATCATGATCGCAACTGACTTTTTGCAATACTGGCTACATCGGTTGTTGCATACAGTACCGTTCTTGTGGCGTTTCCATGCGGTGCATCACTCGGCAGAAAAAATGGATTGGTTGGCAGGCGCGCGTATGCACTTTATGGAAATTGCGGTATTACGTGGGGTGACAGCCATTCCCATGTTCTCACTCGGCTTTGACCCTGCAGCCATCCAAGTTTATGTGTTGGTAGTTTATTTTATGTCCTCGTTCGTTCATGCCAATATCGGCTGGAATTTAAAACCGATTGAACCGTTTATGGTTACGCCGCGCTTTCACCATTGGCATCATGGCCTTGAGCAAGAAGCTATTGATGTGAATTTCGCCATTCACTTCCCGTTCTATGATCGCATTTTTGGTACTTACCATATGCCAAACGATCAACAGGGTCCAAATGGAAAAGGGGGCAGGTGGCCAAAGGCTTATGGCGTTGCCAGTGGACCTGTACCAAAGGGTTATTGGAAGCAGTTTTGGTTTCCCTTTAGCAAACCTCAACCCAAGGACATGTCAAAAGAGCTGCCAAAATAATTGGCTAAATCGTGATTGTTTAGCGCCGAATGTAAACCGCGCGCACCCTAAGCCTTGCAAGTTTGACGTGAGACCTTTAAACCGCTCCTGAAGCGATTTTATAATTAAAGGGTTGGCCTATATTCGGCCAGTGTATCACAATGTTAGAT
>JAMOMM010000554.1 GCA_027067085.1 Hyphomicrobiales bacterium | reverse complement strand
AAAGAAAACGGCCGCGGCATTTTTGCTGATCGGTTTTTTGTTTTGATCTTCAAGGGTGATGGTGAAAATCACGACCGATGTAAACGGTATGCTGAAAAACCCAAATATAACGGCGATGAAGGATATCGAAATTAGGGCAAATTTCTTCATAACTCAAAGGGCCAGTTCTATAGTTGCTTTACTGGTAAAAACCATAGCACTGAGCGCTTTAAGAAATGAATAAATGGCCGTCACTACATGATGCAGTGGTGATTAACCCCATCAAACTAGCTCGTTTATTGAGACATAAGAACGGGCGTTGTCATGTGTTGCAGCATTGAGTTTGTCACGCCACCAAAGGCTTTTTCACGCAACCGCGAATGACTAAAAGCGCCCATGACCAACAAATCAGCACCACTGTCTGACAAGTAGTTGAGGATAAGTGTGTCGGTTGAAACATCGTGGTCGGTGTGTGTTTCAATTTTGGTGTTTACACCATGACGCTCCAAGTGAGCGGCAATGTTTGCACCAGGAGTATTGCCATGTGCACCGCGGCGTTTATCGGGGTTGATGATTAGTACGGTCACTTCGCTGCGGCCTTGCAATAAGGGGATCGCATCGTTTACGGCGCGAGTGGCTTTGGTGCTGCCATCCCATGCGATTACGGCGCGGCGAACTTTCATTTCAAACCGCCCAATATATGGCACAACGTAAACTGGACGGCCAGAGGTAAACAAAAGCCCTTCTAGTAAAGAAGCTTGAAAAGCACTGCCTTTTTCATCTGGGTTTGGTTGGCCGATAAATGATAGGTCAGAATGGCGGGCAAAAAACGAAAGTTTTGCCGGTGCCTTTGTTGCACTGCACTTAACGATTTTACTATCATATTTGACACCAGCTTCTTTAGCTGCTGCTTCGAAAAGATTAACCGAGTTTTGAGCGGATTCTTGAACGATTTTTTGCTGTGCATCGGTTAGGCTTGAAGGAATGTCGATGCCGACATAGGTGGAAATCGTTGATTTTAATGCAAGTGCAACGCCAGTGACGTGGGCATCTTGGCGTTTTGCCAGTGCAACGGCTGCTTTGATGCGGTGTTTGCAGTTATCGCTGGCATCAAGGTGAACCAATAAATCTTTGTAGGCCATAATAGGGCTCCGTGAGGGGTTTTTGTTGCGTTTGAACTAGGATGTTTTTGAACGAAAGAGCTTTGATCTAAATCAATAAAACGCTAAAAATTGTGCACCGCAACATTTTGAGGGTGTCATATTCCTTGTTGGGAATGTATTTTGCATCTATAAGATTCATAGATGTTTTTATAGGGAGTTGGACATGCGTTTTTTTACAATCATTATGGGTTTTTTATTAGCTTTTATACCGATAGTAAATGCTGCGCCTGACATAGATGCTATACGAAAGTCTGTCCCTAATATTACAACGCAAACGCTTAAGGCCGAGCTGGCTAAAAATGAAAATATGTATTTGATTGATGTTCGTACAATACGAGAGACCAATATTGTTGGCGGTACGATTAAAGCAAAACGTAATATCATTATGCCGCGTGGTTGGTTGGAATTGCGCATTGAAGATGAGATTAAAGATAAGAATGCGCCAATTGTGGTTTATTGCGGCACCAACAGGCGCTCCCCTATGGCGGTGCAAACGCTTATTCGTATGGGGTATACCAATGTGCGCAATTACTCAGGCGGTTATTCTGCTTGGTTAAAAGCTGGTTTGCCAATCACCACGCGTGACGCGGCTCCAATGAGTTTTTTATACTCAAAACCAATTAAGGTGGCAGATCGGGTTTGGTCGTCTATTGGTGAAACCTCACCATCAACCTATGAAAATACTGGCCATAACAACAATTTATCATTTGTGATTGGTGATGATGCGGTGATGGTTTTTAATGGCGGTGGTAGCTTTTTGCTCGCCAGTGCGCTGCATAAAGAGATCAAAAAAATTACAAATAAGCCCGTTAAATATCTGGTATATGAAAACGGGCAGGGGCACGCTTCTCTTGGGGGGAGCTATTGGAAGCAATTGGGGGTGCAGATTATTGCGCATGAGGATGCTGCTCATAAAATTAAAGAAGATAAAGACAGGATTTTAGATAGTGCGCGACGGCGTTTAAAGGATAAGTTTTTTAATACTGAAATGATTATGCCAGATGTGACTTTTAGCGAAAAAAAGGTGCTTGATCTTGGCGGTATTAAAGTTATTTTACAAATGCTTGGTGCTGCTCATTCGCCAGGTGATATTATGGCGTGGATGCCTGAGCAAAAAGTTGTGATTTCAGGCGATCTTGCTTTTCATGAGCGTATGTTGCCTGTGTTTGAAGATACGCAAACAGGTGAGTGGGTAAAGACGTGGGATAAGTTTGAAGCGCTAAATCCCAAAATTATTATCCCTGGCCACGGCGGGCCAACGGATATGGCGACGGTGACAAAATATACTAAAGACTATCTGGTTTTTATGCGCTCAAAAATTGGTAAAATTATTGAAAGTGGCGGGGAACTGGGGGACGCTTATAAAATCGATCAATCGGCTTATGAGCACCTTGATACATATGAACTTTTATATCTTCGAAATGCGGCGCGTATTTTTCAAGCTATGGAATTTGAATAGGCATTATTTATGAATTTTCAATTGGATAAACGCTTGGCAAAAGACACCGCTAAAGTGTGTGAACTTAATTTGTGTTATGTCGGGTTGGTTAAAGACTCGCGCTATCCTTGGTTGGTGTTGGTACCGCAACTGGAAGGCATTATTGAGGTGAGCGACCTTGATGATGGTGCCCAAGGGCTGATGTGGCGCGAAGTGAATAAATGCAGTCTTGCACTGCAGGCGATTTTCCCGGGGTATAAAATTAACCTTGGTGCGTTGGGTAATGTTGTTTCTCAATTGCACATTCATTTGGTTGTGCGCCATGACGAGGATGCGGCTTGGCCTGGCCCTGTGTGGGGTAAGGGAGAGGCCGAACCATATGACATTGCTGTGCTTGAAACGCGGATTGAAAACTTGCAGCGCAAGCTTTTGTAGAAGGTCCCAAGGCTACCTCAAGACATTACCTTGAAATAAGTTATGCACTGGTGCTTGTGGAGCAAATGTGGATAAGAAAACTTGCTTTGCGATAGAATTTGACAGCTGCGACATATTGTACTTGAATACATATGCACACACCAGAACAAGACGGTTTGGAAGCTCTGAAAAGAGATTAAGAATATCGACAGGGAAGGTGACAAAAAGAATGAAACAAAGCAATTTGTAACGTGATTTTTGATTGAAAAAAATGTGATATGCGGAACGAAACGTATCAGGAAATTGGGCTAGAAATAGTTTGATAGAATGAAACAGGAAACATAAGTGTAACGTGTTTGAAACCAATGTGTTTGGCTGTTATTTGAGCAAGCAGCATATGCCATGTTAGATCGGTAGGCCCTAGGGCTGCGCTTTCGAGCAACCTTTAAGACTGTGGTGCTGTTGGACCTGAATGGCCGAGAAAAGCGCGGGATTGTCTTTTAGACGATTTCGCGTTTTCTTGTTTGGGGGAGTGCTTTATTTTACAACGGTGCCAATGCGGCTGAAGCTTTTTGAATAATATATAATTTTGACTTGGGCATAAATATTTTCACGCGGGATGAACCCTGTTTCAGGAAAACGGCTGTCTAACGAGTTGTCTCTATTGTCACCAACAACAAAGTAATGATCAGCGGGAATATGAAATATTTTTGTATCATCGCCACTGCTACGATATTTGTCGTAGATTAAATATGATTGACCAGAGGGTAAGGTCTCACGTTGAATAGTATACGTTACTGGTTGCTTATGAGGTGTTTCAGTTATTTTACCAATTTTGAGAATCTTCAAAGGTTGTCCATTTAAGAATATTTGCCCATTTTTGAATTGAACAGTATCTCCTGGTAACCCGATTACTCTTTCAACAAAATCAACTTTGGGGTTACTTGGCAGCTTCAAAATAACAACATCGCCGCGCGTTGGTGCTTTGTTTTTGTAAGCGTATGGATCGGCAAAAAGGTAGTCACCCACTTTTAGCGTTGGAGACATTGAAGCAGAAGGAATGTCAAAGCTGCGTATGGCTGTGAAAGGCTTGTATGCTGCCAATTGGACAGCCCCTCCAAGGATGACAGCGAAAATTAAATAAACCCACCATTTATTGAACCATTTTTTTTGAAAGGCATTTTGTTTGAAAGCTTTGATGCTTGAATCAATAACGGTCAGAAATTGAAATATCACGACTATAAAAGTGATGGCTAAAATGATTTGAGGGTTGATGTCTAACCTAAAACCAATAAGGCCAATAACGACACTGGCAGATAAAACAATGAATACGTACGATATAAATCGTTTAGGATGGCCAGCATATAAATAGCCTGTCCCGCTTAAGAATAGCGTCAATAGCCCTGCGATCCACCACTTTCTGTGTTCGAAGTCGGCATTGGCAGGTGTTGATGTGTTGTATGTTGGCATTGGGGCACCTTGAAAAATTTGCATGGCTTACGCTTTGCCTTGACCATGTATATTCAGCAGCTTAGACATTGGCGGGTGAAATGCAATTGTTATCGGCATTGTTAAAGGCTTCTTCATTTGAAAAAAATTGGCTTTATTTTAAATCATTATGATGTGCATCAGGTGCCACATATTGTGCCGTATGCTTTTGAGATGTCGCGGCTATACGATGATGCAGAGGTGGTGATATTTTGTTCTAGTGAGCAAGAAGCCTCTTTTGCGCGGGCTATTGGGCAGGGCTATAAAGGCCATCGTTGTACGTTTGAAATGCTTGGCGTGCCGTTGTGGGTGAGGGTGGTTGATCCGCTGGTATCCAAAGTGGTTTTTGCGCGTAAAAGTTTTGTGTTGTCTCATAATGCCAAACGACTGGTGCAGTTTGATGTTTTGGCCGTGCCTGAAATGACCAGCTTGGCGCTTAAACAGCGGCCAGAATTTAAAAATGTGAAGTTGGTGTTTACGGGCCACGGGGCGGGTGATA
>JAMOMM010000553.1 GCA_027067085.1 Hyphomicrobiales bacterium | reverse complement strand
CGCCATGCTTGACGAGGAGACATGCGGTCGGCATCGCGCTTGCGGCTATCAGCGTTCCATGAGGTGCCTGGATCATCATCTTCATGGTCCATGCTGGAAAGTTCTTGCGCCCAAGCTGATTTGGTTTGGTGAATTTTGGCTTTGCGTTCCGCGCGGCCTTCGTCACCAGCGGTGGCTGAAAGTTGTGCCAAAATGCTTTGTGCCACTTGCTTGGCATCCCCGCAAATTCCAACGGTGACTTTTTTGGTTAGGCCAATGCGGTCGGCGTTAATGTCCACCTGAATGATTTTGGCATCTTTGGGCCAGTAATCAATGCCATAACCGGGCAGGGTAGAAAACGGGTTAAGGCGAGTGCCAAGAGCCAACACAACATCAGCTTGCGCAATCAATTCCATTGCCGCTTTTGAACCATTATAGCCAAGTGGGCCAACGGCAAGAGGGTGAGAACCCGGAAAGCTGTCATTGTGCTGATAGCCAGAACACACAGGGGCATCAAGGCGCTCTGCCAAGGCAACGCAATCATCAATCGCCCCACCGATGACAACGCCAGCACCTGAAAGAATGACAGGGTTTTTAGCATTTGATAAAATGTCGGCCGCTTTGGTGATTGCACCAGCACCGCCAGCGGGGCGTTCCATTTCAACGATTTGCGGCAGTTCAATATCAATCACTTGTGTCCACATATCGCGTGGAATGTTTAACTGTGCAGGGGCGCAGCCACGTAAAGCTTTGGTGATAACGCGGTTAAGCACTTCGGCAACGCGGCTTGGATCACGCACTTCTTCTTGATAACAAACCATGTCGCGGAACAAGGCCATTTGCTCAACTTCTTGGAAGCCACCTTGGCCAATGGTTTTGTTGGCTGCTTGCGGTGTGACAAGCAACATGGGTGTGTGGTTCCAATATGCCGTTTTAATCGGCGTTACAAAGCCAGTAATGCCCGGCCCGTTCTGTGCAATCGCCATGGCCATTTTGCCAGTTGAGCGGGTGTAGCCATCACAAATCAGACCGCCATTTGTTTCGTGCGCCACATCCCAAAACCGAATACCAGCTTTAGGGAATAGGTCAGAAATCGGCATAAAGGCTGAACCGATAATACCAAATGCTTCTTGGATGCCGTGCATTTGCAAGACTTTTACAAAGGCTTCTTCTGTGGTCATTTTCATTGGGTTTATGCCTCTAAAATTTTAAAAGGTGAATGATGGAAAAACCGTAGACGAAAACGCTGGCACCACAAAGGGTCCAGATTCAAATCTTGCTTCCCTCCAGATGAAAAATACTGAGTGCGCAAAATACTGAGCCTACGCGTTTACAATTTATTAACTGTTAGACTCAATCAAGCCCAAAATTTGCCCAATTGGCACCTCACTTGCGTCCATTAACCTAAATATTAACTTTGGCGGTATATAGCCAGAAATGGAACACAAAATGTATAGTCGGCCTTACGAGCAATTGTATGAAATTGTGGACAGAACCGATGGGAACCGTGAATGGTTGCCTAGAAAACGGACTTTGCTCGCGCGGGTGGGTGCCCTTGATGGGGGTGCTGCTAGACATGTTCAAAATGACACGACTGGTTTGGGGATACACCTCGGGGGGCGAATGAAGACGCAGCAAGAAAATACGGGGCTAGAACTTCGCGTGTATTCCACGCTTGAAGCTGCTCGCGATATTTGGCTAGCGTTTGAAAAAACGGCGCTTGGCTTTGCCTACCAACAATTTGTTTGGGCCAAACACTGGCACGAAGTTGTGGGCAAGCCTGAAGGCTATAAGCTTCACATTGTTGAGGTGGTTAACAGTGCTGGCGATACTTTGATGTTGGTGCCGTTGTGTTTTCACAAGAGCAGATTTAATATGGGTCTTTACTTTATCGGTGAGGGCATGTCTGATTATCTCAGTCCATTGATCCATGAGAATTTTGCGGAAAATTTAAACGGCAATAGTTTTGAGAGTTTGTGGCAAGAAATTCTAGCAACGCTGCCAACAAAAATTGATTTTGTTTGGCTTGACCGTCTGCCCGTAAAAATTATCTCGCAAGACAATCCATTTGCAAGTTTGCAAGGCTTTGAGTTTGACAGTCAGTGCCATGCGCTAAATTATCCAGAGGCAGAAAACTGGGCTAAGAGCGCTCGCTTGGTTCGCTCAAACAAAACCGCAAAAAAGATCGAACGTCGCATCCGTCAACTGGCTAAGGTGGGCGAACTAGAGCTGATTGAAATCACAAAAACCAAAGATCGTGTTCGCCATATGAAAGAGTTGATTGCTCTCAAAGTTGACAATCTCAACGCGGCCAATTTGCTACACCGTTTTGATAAGTCAGGTATTGAAAAATTTTATACGGGCCTTGTTGCCGATGAAAGTGCACAAGAAAATTTGTGCCAATTTGAACTGCGGTGCGATGGAAAGCTTGTAGCCAGTGTTTTTGGTTTGGCCCATCATCAAACGTTTTACTACCAAATTTGCGCCTACAATCGTGAAGATTTCGGTCAATATTCACCGGGTCTTTTGTTGATGTATCAATTGTTCGATTGGAGTTTTGAGCGTGGATTTAAACGCTTTGACATGACCATCGGCGATGAAGCCTATAAGCAAGACTGGACCAATCAATCTTTGTCACTCAAAACTGTTGCCTATGGTTTAACGACAGCAGGAAATATTGAGCTGGCAAAAGGTCAGTTTATGCGCTGGTTGAAAAACAAAATTAAACAATCACCAGCACTGCGCAAAGTGACGATGAAAATTCTCAATCGTTAAAACCTTGCCGCAAGAACAAAAAAGGCAGCTCGAAAGCTGCCTTATATTCTTTGTGAATTAGTCTGTTACTTAAACAGATAGCGCATCGTTGGGGTCAAGGTAATCATAGCCCAATACATCTGCTACTGCTTTGTACGTCACACGGCCTGCATGAACATTCAAGCCATCAAGTAAATGCTTGTCATCTTGGCAGGCTTTTTTCCAACCTTTGTCAGCCAATGAGATGATGAACGGTAAAGTAGCATTGTTCAAAGCATAAGTTGATGTTTTTGGAACAGCACCTGGCATGTTAGCAACACAATAGTGAATGACATCATCAACCACATAGGTTGGATCATCATGTGTCGTTGCGCGTGATGTTTCACAACACCCACCTTGATCGATTGCCACATCAACGATAACTGATGCAGGTTTCATTTTTTTCAAAAGATCACGAGTAATCAGTTTTGGCGCGGCAGCGCCGGGAAGTAACACACCAGCAATAACCAGATCAGCGCGTGAGCAATGCTCTTCAATTGAATCAGCGGTTGAATAAACCGTGTTTACACTGCGGCCAAACTGGTGCCACAGATCGCGCATCACATCAACGTTGCGATCCAAAATCCAAACATCAGCGCCCATACCAATGGCAATGTGAGCCGCGTGACGACCAACCATGCCACCGCCAATGACAACAACTTTTGCAGGCTCAACACCAGGCACACCGCCCATTAACAAGCCAAGGCCACCGTGGGGTTTTTCAAGATGGTAAGCACCAGCCTGAATAGCCAAGCGGCCAGCAACTTCTGACATTGGGGCCAGCAAAGGCAAGCCACCAGATGGACTGGTGACAGTTTCATAAGCAATACATGTTGCACCGCTATCAACAAGGTCTTTGGTTTGCTCAGGGTCTGGAGCCAAGTGAAGGTATGTGAACAACAATTGGCCTTCGCGCAACATCGCGCGTTCAACGGCTTGTGGTTCTTTCACTTTAACAATCATATCTGCTGTTGCAAAAATGCTTGCAGGGTCTGCTGCAATCGTTGCGCCAGCCGCTTTATAGTCATCATCGTTCATGCCAATGCCAATGCCAGCATTAGTTTCGACAACAACCTCGTGGCCGCGGCCTGTTAGTTCGCGAACAGATGTTGGTGTCATACCAACGCGGAATTCTTTTACTTTAATCTCTTTTGGAACGCCGATTAACATCGCGCCATCTCCCTAAAATTTGCCAACAGGCGATCTAAACAAGTGCAAATACACTGGAAACAAGCCTAGGATAGTTTGATTGAAAAGAAATTCCAAAGTTTGCGTCAATACAAGAATTTTATGGAAATTATTCGAATTTATGCTATAATTTTCGAATGAACAAAGACAAATTCGATAAAATAGATAAGATGCTCCTTAATATGCTTCAACAAGATAGCCGCCGTCCGCTAGCTGTTTTGGCTGAAAAAGCAGGGCTGTCTACATCGGCCTGCCACAGGCGCATTAAGCTGTTGGAAGACGCTGGTGTGATTACTGGGTATGGTGCAACCATTGATCGCCACGCGGCTGGCTATCCGATGGAATTTTTCGTTGAGGTTTCATTGACGCGGCTTAGCCAAGGTGAGCTAGAAGAGTTTGAAAAAGCCGTTGCCGCGATCCCTGAAATTTTACAGTGCCATCTTATGTCAGGTCAAGCCGATTACCTTATGCGTATCGCGGCGCGTACAACGCTGGAATACGAAAGCATCCACCGCAATCGTCTTGCCCGCTTACCCAATGTCGCGCGTATTCAATCATCGTTGTCGTTGCGGACCATTAAAACATGGACGGGTTATCCGATTTAGGTATTTGTTTTTTTATATCGGCCGATACCGTTGCTGCCAACATAGCTTCCCATCCGTGGACCAATCAACGTCATTCTCTGACCTGCCTCCGTCATCTTCGGGTAAACCAACGTTACCTTCAAACCAACCATCGTCATCTTCGGACTTGATCCGAAGGTCTAGAATATTTGTGGCTGATATAGCTGTGTAACATAATTACATATCCTCTGGATCCTCGGGTCAACTCCGAGGATGACAATGGTGAGTTAATGAAGGTGGTGAGTTAATGAGGGTGGTGATCGGCCGTGCTGGTTTGGTTCCCAAAGACGACTTATCATCCTCACCTTTTCATTACCAAATCGCTAAACCAAAATAACGTAACAACGCCAACCCGCCGATAACCATCAACCCGCGATTGAACCATTTGTCCTTACGAATGCTTG
>JAMOMM010000552.1 GCA_027067085.1 Hyphomicrobiales bacterium | reverse complement strand
AAAGATCTCTTTCTGGCCTAATCACTACATATAATAAACTGCTTAGTTGTTATCTCTCGAAAGACCTGAGGCTAATTTTGCCAACCGAACCAAGTTTAAAAATTCCGCCCGATAACCAAATTCATCCTTGCCCTTGGCACTCGATGCTAAATTGATAACATCATCATACGAATAAGTTTTCAAATTATCTCCACCCCGCAAAAGTTGTCCATAAGCAGCTACAGCAGTAGAAAATCTAACATCTATTGAAGCATCATCAATACTGGTTTTCGCACTTTCAATTTTTACAGCAGCTTCAACTAACCGACTTACATTCTCCTTAGGCAGTTTATAACGAAGCTTTAGAAACCCATACTCACCAGATCGCACCTGCTTTAACTGCGCTTGAGGTTTCTCAGCAGCTTTTTTTCCATATCGTAATGGATCAACTAAACCACCATCCGAGCCAACGGGTGTGATTTCATAAATTGCCGTGACCGTGTGGCCAGAACCAATATCACCTGCATCAACCTTATCATTGTTAAAGTCTTCACGGTTAAGTTTGCGGGTTTCGTATCCAATCAGACGATAAGATTTAACCGTTAGCGGATTAAACTCCATTTGAATTTTGACATCTTTGGCAATGGTGAACAACGTCGATGAAGCTTCTTGCACCAACACTTTTCGCGCTTCTGACAAACTATCAATATAGGCTGCATTACCATTACCGTTCTGGGCCAGCGTTTGCATCAGTGCATCATTATAATTGCCCATACCAAAACCAAGGACAGATAACATCACCCCCGATTTACGCTTACGCTCAATAAAGCTTTTCAGTTCATTTTGATTGCGAATACCAACGTTAAAGTCTCCATCAGTAGCAAGAATAACCCGGTTAACACCTTTCTTATCAAAATTACTTTGCGCCAACTGATAGGCCAACCGAATGCCCTGCCCGCCTGCCGTAGAGCCACCCGCGTTTAACCGATCAAGTGCCGCCAAAATCTTAGCCTTGTTTTTCACCTTAGTCGGTTCCAACACAACACCAGCACTGCCCGCATAGGCAACGATTGAAACCGTGTCATCTTTTGAAAGTGTCGATAACAATAACTTAAATGAATTCTTCAACAACGGCAGTTTATTTGCAGCATTCATGGAACCAGAAGTATCGAGTAAAAACACTAAATTTGATTTCGGTTTTTCCGTTTGCTTTATATCATAGCCCTTAATGCCAATATGAACGAGTTTAGTCGCTGTATTCCAAGGCGTTGGCACCACCGTTATGTTTGCCTTAAACGGTGTTTCTTTGCTTTCTGGCCCTTGGTAATCATATGGAAAATAATTGATTAACTCCTCCACCCGAACCGCATCTTTTTGTGGTAACACACCTCGGTTGATTGCTGCACGCATAAAGCTATAAGATGCCGTATCCACATCAATGGAAAAGGTTGAAACAGGTTCTTTAACAACCTGCTTTAACGGATTTGATTTAATTTTTGAAAACTTATCACGCCCGCTATCAGAATATGATGGCGACATGAACGCACCATTTTCTTGCGCAACAAAACCATTTGCCGAACGTTTTTTCGGGGCCATCATTGGTCGCACAATATTTGCCATAGGAGATGGAGAGGAAATCGATGGTGCATTAGCTGCCATTTGCTGGCGAACTCGTTTGTCTTTCCTCAAGGCTTCCCCATACAAACCTTGATTCATCATTGGCTTTTGCTCAGCAACGACTGCAGGCGGTTTCGCTTTGACCGTTTTATCACCACTTGAACTCTTGGTGTTTTCCAACCTACCGACCGTTGTTTGAGAGATTTCAGTTTCAGCCTTTTTAATAGTCTGAGCGGGCTTGGTTATAATAGCTGGCTCTATCACAGGCTCACGTGGGTTTAAAAGTTCTTGAAACTGGCCCGTATTGGCAACAGCCAACGTCAACACAGCAAGACTTGTACCACCAGCTAATAGGTAAGATAATTTCATCGATTTTCTCCATTCTGAAAAGGTCAATAGGTCAAAAATTTTGTTGCCTTGCCTTTTAAGACGTTTGGAAAATTGATTTCCTTGGTACGCATGTTGGTTTTTTTCTTCAAACGCTTCCATCGCCGCGCGCATCGCCATGTCCTTGGCAGATTTACGCGCGCGTGGTTGAGTTTCATTTTCAAATGCGGTTGTTAATTTTTCAAATTCTTTTGTCATATCATTTTCTCATCTCGGCATTAGTGTTTGCCTCACCAACTGCCAAAGCCTTTAAATGGTCGCGCACTTTCATCATGCGCCAAGATACCGTTGCTTCTTTTACATCTAAAATTTCACCAGCTTCGCCATGCGCCAACCCTTCGGCAACAACCAATAACGCTGTCTCTCGTAAACTCTCAGGCATTGAATTTATGGCCTCATAAGCCCATTCCACATCTTCTTTGTGTTGGGCCTCAGCGCCTTTTTTTAAATCTTCAAGGTCAACAAAGTCACGATGAATTCTAGAAATCGTTGCTTTGCGCCGTAAAAAATCGCGAGCACTATTCATTGTCACCTGATACAGCCACGTTGTCAGTTTAGATTGACCACGAAAACCGCGCAGTTTTTGAGCCAAGCTCACGCAAATATCTTGGGTCAAGTCTTCAGCATCAGCGCGGTTTTGCAACATCCGAAACCCAAGTCGATATATCAGGTCATAATGGCGCTCGAGCAAATGCGAAAACGCCAGCCCATCGCCCTCATTGGCCTTTTTGACCAGTGTAAAATCGTCAATCATTATCGCCCTTCAGTAAGCTTTAGATATAACTTAGACGCAGCGCGATGGCAAAACCTTGGCAAACCCTCAAAAAAAATAATTGTGCTTTTGTTCAGTTCAAAATAGAACAGGCCCATGACAGATTTAAAATCAGAACTACTTATGCCTGCTGGCTCATTATTGAAGCTAAAAACGGCTGTTTTATACGGTGCAGACGCTATTTATCTGGGCACACCAGATATGTCGCTGCGGACAAAATCAGAGTTTAGCCTCGATCAAATTCGCGAAGGCATTGAGTTTGCCCACGCCCATGGCAAGCGCGTCTACCTGACTTTGAACCTTTTTTCGCACAATAAAGACATTCCAAAGCTGGCTGAGTACGTCGATACCATCAAAGATTTGGACCCAGACGGGGTCATCATTGCCGATCCTGGCGTGTTTCAATATGTCAAAAAACATGCACCAAATGTACCCTTACATATATCCACACAAAGCAACGTCTGCTCATGGCTGTCGGTAAAATTCTGGGAAGATTTAGGCGCTGACCTTGTCGTATTAGCGCGCGAGGTTTCTTTTGCCGAGCTTACCGAAATTCGCGAGATGTGCCCTGACATAAAACTCGAAACTTTTGTTCACGGTGCCATGTGCATGACCTATTCTGGTCGCTGCTTATTGTCTAACTTCATGGCCGAGCGTGGTGCCAACCAAGGCAACTGCGCCAACTCATGCCGCTGGGGTTACACCGTTCATATGAAGCTTCGCGACGGCACCATCAAAGAGCTTGAAATTGATGAATCCAATATTGGTTTATTCGAATTTATGCTCGAAGAGGGTGCCCGCCCTGGCGAATTTATGCCCATCGAAGAAAGTGAAAACGAGTCTTATATTCTTAACGCCAAAGATTTGTGCTTAATGCCAAAGCTTGATGAGTATCTCAGACTTGGTATTGATAGCCTAAAAGTTGAAGGTCGCAATAAATCGGTTTACTACGTTGCCGTGGTCTCACGCATTTATCGTAAAGCCATCGATGATTGGGCACGTGACCCTGACAATTGGAATCCCAAGCCTTACATGGACGAGTTGATGAACGTCTCAAATCGTGGCTACAGCCTTGCCTTCCACGAGGGACGACTAACCAATTACGCCCACAATTACGAACAAACCCAAACTTTGGGCGAATGGGAATTTGCTGGCTTTATCTCTGGCATCACCGATGATGCTTTTGAAGTCGAAGTTAAAAACAAAATCATCGCGGGTGATGTTCTAGAGTTTTTACCCCCCGATGGTGGCGAAACAGTTTTATTGCGTGTTTATGAATTTGAAAGCGCCCATAACGGTAAAATAACTGATGCCGTCCATGCAGGAACCAAACCCGTCATCCGCCTACCGTTCGCACTCTTTGACCACGAAGATGTCGATGCTTTGAAAAAGCGCATGCCTGAGCTAACCGTTATTCGCAAAGAAACCCCGCTTACTCAAACCCAATGGGACCGCTTAAAGTTGGATCGGGTCGGTCAACGTTTGGAAGTCACCTGCAATACAGATGATCCCGTTCACCCTCTTTATGAGCGCAAGCGTGAAAATTTACGCAACTCTCTTAAAGAGGACAGCAAAACCCGTAAAATAAAATCGCCTCGATTGGGTTTAGATACGTGCTGTGGTCGCGGCTGCAATGGTTGCATTATGTTCTGGCACGATCCAGCCTATGAAAAAGCCCGTGAAATCATGGCAACGAAGAAACAAGGCGAAACCCTTGATCGCGACATGCGGCAAGACATTAAGACAATCGATGCTGCCGAATAAATTCTAAGTTGAATACGTTATAGACTGAATAGACTCTAACGTTGAGAGATCACTTCACTCACGGCTAAACCTGCCGCATGACCGCACGACCATGCCCATTGGAAGTTATGACCACCCAAATGACCCGTCACATCCATTACTTCACCAATAAAGTATAGATTCGACACTAAAGTTGATTCCATGGTTTTAGATGAAAGTTCTTTGGTGTTAACCCCACCCAAAGTGACCTCAGCAGTGCGATAACCCTCACTACCTTGCGGGACAATTTGCCAATGATTAACGCCATTTGAAATCGCCGCCAATTGCTTTTTATTTAAGTCAGCTAAACGCCCCGAAACTTTTACCGTTTGACAAACAAAATCAGCCAAACGTTTTGGCAACCACGTGCACAAAACATTATTGATGTCTTGTTTGCCTTTGGTTACGCGCACATTCATCAATTCTTCGGCAATGTTAACATCAGGTACAAGGTCG
>JAMOMM010000551.1 GCA_027067085.1 Hyphomicrobiales bacterium | reverse complement strand
GGTGTGACCATTTTTGACACCTCAAGCAATGCCAAGGTCGTTTCAGTTTCTCATATTTCAGAAACTGAAGATGATGATGAGGAAAACGGTGGAGAAGGCTCAGAACCAACAGAAAGCGCAACATCTAAAGGCTCCACACCAGAAGATGCAGCTCCAGAGAGTGGGCCAGAGGCATAAAGCATGAGTTTGGAAGTTTGGATCACCTATGTTTTAGCCTGCGCGATCGTTGTGATTGTGCCTGGCCCAAGCGTTACAATAATTATTGCAAACTCTGTTAAACACGGCACAAAAGCTGGATTGGCAAATATTGTTGGTGGTCAATTGGGTCTTGGCCTCGCTTTGGTTGTTCTCCTAACAGGTTTAGCTTCGGTAATGAGCATTGTTAGCGAATGGTTTTACATTCTCAAGCTTGTAGGCGCAGTGTACCTGATTTGGTTGGGGATCAAACTATGGCGCTCAAATGGACAATTAACAGCACCAGAGGATAAGCCAGCCAAAGGCGGGTTCTTCCTACAAGGTTTTTTCGTTTCGATTACAAATCCTAAAGTTCTGTTGTTTTTCGGCGCTTTTATCCCTCAATTTGTCAACATCAATGCAGAGCCAGTTTACCAATTGAGCCTTCTCGGTGCCACTTTTATGCTCATCGCCTCAATAATTGATGGCGGGTATGCTGTTTTAGCGGGCAATGCTGGCAAATGGCTGTCTACCAAAAGAGTTCGCTTTGTTGAACGTTTTTCTGGTACATTGTTGATCGGCGGCGGCATTTGGTTGGCGCTCGCCCGTCGTTAAAACATTTAGGACGAAAACATGAGTCGTATCGGATTTTACCCTGGCAGTTTTGACCCAACAACCAACGGGCATCTCGACATCATCACCCGCTGCGCTAACCTTGTTGACCATTTGGTCCTTGGTGTTGGCGTTCACCACGGCAAAAAAGGCTTGTTGAGTGTTGACGAAAAAATCACTCTTTTAAATGAGGTCTGCCAACCTGTTAGCCAAAATACAGGCATGACGGTCTCGGTTATAACTTTCGATAATTTAGCTGTTGATACGGCGAAAAAAGTTGGTGCGAGCGTCATAATACGTGGCCTTCGTGATGCCACAGATTTTGATTATGAAGTCCAAATGGGACAAATGAACGCCGCAATGATGCCAAAAATAGAAACTATCTTTCTTGCTGCATCGCCAGCCACACGCATGATTGCGTCATCTTTGGTCAAACAAATTGCCAAAATGGGTGGCGACATATCGTCATTTGTACCGCCGCAGGCTATGAAAATGGTCACAGCCGCGTTAAACAACAATTCTTAAAAGTCGGAGAAAAAAATGAAACCGTTTAACAAGTTATTCGCGGGCGCTTGCGCTGTTGCCTTAACAGCTAGCGTTTTTGGTTCAACCGCGGCAAAAGCCGATTTGGTAATGAAGCTTAAATGCGGCGAAGTGCACATCAAAACTTTTGATGCACTGGCACCAGCCCACGTTAAACAAATCGAAGCCTTAGCGGCCAAAAAATTCTATGACGGTATTGTTTTTCACCGCGTAATCCCGGGCTTCATGGCGCAAACAGGCGATCCAACTGGCACGGGCATGGGCGGGTCAAAACTTCCAAACATTAAAGCCGAATTCAACGCCGTACCATTTGATCGTGGCATCCTTGGTATGGCGCGTTCTTCACGCCCAGATTCAGCTAACTCACAATTCTTTTTCATGTTCAAAAAGGGATATTTCCTAAACAACAAGTACACAGCTTGGGGAAAAGTAACAAAAGGCATGGATTGCATTGATAAACTTAACAAGGGCGAGCCACCTGCAAACCCTGACAAAATCATCTCATTTCGTGTCTCTAAATAATTCACGTTCAACACTTAATAGGAATAAAAATGTCTGATCTAGAAAACACTCTTTATCTTGAAACTGAAAATGGCCGCGTTGTCATTGACCTAAACACAGAATCAGCTCCTGGCCACTGTGAGCGCATTAAAGAATTAGCCCGTGAAGGATTTTACGATGGTCTGGTTTTTCATCGTGTAATCGATGGCTTCATGGCACAAGGCGGTTGCCCGAATGGAACTGGCATGGGTGGATCTGACAAACCTGATATTAAAGCTGAATTTAACCGTGAAAAACACGTTCGTGGCACATGTTCAATGGCCCGTTCTCAAATGCCAGACTCAGCAAACAGCCAGTTTTTCATCTGCTTTGGTGATACAGCTTTCTTGAACGGTCAATATACTGTTTGGGGACAAGTGAGCGAAGGCATGGAACATGTTGATGCACTCAACAAAGGCGAACCACCTGCAAGCCCAAGTAAAATTGTCTCAATTAAAGTAGCAGCAGACGTTTAAATTAGCGTTTGAGGTTACAATAAAGGAACAAGAAAGTGCGCGTAGACGAATTTGATTTCGACTTACCGCCAGAAAATATCGCGCTGCGTCCCACTAATCCACGGGACGCGGCGCGTTTGCTTTTGGTCACGCCACAAAACGATCACTTGCTGAGCGATAAAACCGTTAGTGATTTGCCCAATCTATTGCGCAAAGGTGACATTCTGGTTGCTAACGACACCAGAGTAATCCCTGCAAGGCTGCGCGGTGTTCGCACTGGTCGCGGCACCACAACGCCAAAAATCGAAGTCACCCTTCATCAAAAGCTAAACGATAATACGTGGAAGGCTTTTGCCAAACCGGGGCGTAAACTGAACGAGGGCGACAACATTGCCTTTGGCATAACAGATGAAACCTGCATGGCAGGCAGCTTAAATGCGCGCGTAAAACACAAAGGCAACGGCGGCGAAATAACGCTCGCGTTCGACCTTTCAGGCCCGTTTCTAGAAACCGCTATCGCCACCCATGGTGAAATGCCATTACCACCATACATCGCCTCAAAACGCACTTATGATGAGCGCGATGAAAGCGATTATCAAACCATGTATGCACAGCACAAAGGCGCAGTGGCCGCGCCAACGGCGGGATTGCACTTCACGCCAAACTTGATGGACAAGCTTAAAGCCAACGGCATCGAAGTTGAATACTTGACCTTGCATGTCGGCGCAGGCACATTCCTTCCTGTTAAAGTGGACGAAACCAGCGACCATAAAATGCATGCCGAAAACGGTATTTTGCCCCAACAACTTGCTGATAAGCTCAACGCCGCAAAAGCAGAAGGCCGCCGTATTATTGCCGTTGGCACCACGGCGCTGCGATTGCTTGAAAGCGCCGCCGATGACACGGGAAAACTGCATGCGTTTAATGATGCCACACAAATTTTCATAACTCCCGGCTATAAATTCAAATTCATTGATGCTCTCATGACCAATTTCCATTTACCGCGGTCCACATTGTTTATGCTTGTGTCAGCTTTTTCAGGCTTTGAAAACATGCACAAAGCCTACAATCATGCTATTAAATCAGGCTATAGGTTTTACTCTTACGGCGATTCCAGCCTGTTGTTTCCCAAACAAGATTAGATAATAAAATTGATGACAAATACATTTTCATTCGACCTGTTAAAGACAGACGGTATTGCCCGGCGCGGCATTGTAAAAACCCCACGCGGTGATATTCAAACACCCGCCTTTATGCCTGTTGGCACTCAAGGCACGGTCAAAGCACTTTATATGGATCAGGTTAAAGAAACTGGTGCTGACATCATTCTTGGCAATACATACCATTTGATGCTTCGACCGGGCGCAGAACGCGTTGCCAAATTGGGTGGTCTCCACAATCTGATTAAATGGGACGGGCCGATTTTAACTGATTCAGGCGGTTTTCAAGTTATGTCATTGGCAAAACTGCGAAAACTGACTGAAAGTGGCGTAACGTTTCAATCTCATATTGATGGTTCCAAACACGAATTGACCCCTGAACGATCAATGGAAATTCAGCGCTTGCTCGGCTCAACCATCCAAATGCAACTAGATGAATGCGTTGGCTTTCCCCATAGCCGCGATGATGCAAAACGTGCCATGGAGCTTTCATTACGTTGGGCGCAACGCTCACGCACAGCATTTGGCGAACAACCGGGCCATGCGTGTTTTGGCATTGTTCAAGGCGGCATCGAGGCAGATTTGCGCGAGCAGTCAGCCAAAGGCTTGATTGAAATTGGCTTTGAGGGTTACGCTATCGGCGGTCTGGCCGTGGGTGAGGGGCAAGAACTTATGCTCCAAACCATCGAGATTACAGCGCCTCATTTGCCCACCGACAAACCACGTTATCTTATGGGTGTTGGTACGCCTGAAGATCTATTGCTTTCCGTCGAGCGCGGCATTGATATGTTTGATTGTGTCATGCCCACGCGTTCGGGCCGTCACGGGCAAGCGTTTACACGGTTTGGCAAGCTAAACATTCGCAACGCAAAACACGCCGAAGATTTACGCCCACTTGATGAGACATCTAATCACCCAGCCTTGAATAAATACTCGCGCGCCTATATCCATCATTTGGTTCGCGCCAACGAAATTTTGGGCATGATGTTGCTGTCATGGGCAAATATCGCTTACTATCAAGAACTCATGGCAGGCATGCGCGGTGCCATTGAAGCGGGAACATTTCAAGAGTTTAAACAACAAACCATCTCAGATTGGCAAAAAGGTTAAACACAATGACCAACAAAAATGACGATAAAAAAGACCTCCCAACCAACCAAACCAAACCACTTGTACCATGGATTATTATGCTTGTTGGTTTAAGCCTGTTATTGGCTTTTTACTACGTATCTTCTCAAGGCTAATAAATGCGCCTTTGGATAAAAAACCCACTCTCGATAATGGCCAGTGATGCCGATGGCGGTATTGTCATTGAAGATGGCTTGATTGTAGAATTGATCTCCGCAGGCAAAAAACCTTCAAACCCTGTCGATGAAATTTTTGATGCCAGTCAGCATGTTATTATTCCAGGCCTTATCAACACCCACCATCATTTTTATCAAACCCTAACCCGCGCCCATCCAGACGCGATCAACAAAGAGTTGTTCCCGTGGTTGCAAGCACTTTATCCTGTTTGGGCAAAACTAACACC
>JAMOMM010000550.1 GCA_027067085.1 Hyphomicrobiales bacterium | reverse complement strand
CCAACCTTTTTCGATAATGGCAATATTGGTCATGCCATGCTCTTTGGCCATATAATAGGCCGTAGCTAGTCCGTGACCGCCAGCCCCAATGATAATCGCATCATATTCTGCTTTGGGATCTGGGGATCGCCAGGCTTTCTCCCAGCCCTTATGGTAATTTAACGCTTGTCGCGCCAAAGAAAAAATAGAGTATTTCATTTGGACCTGAACTTTTTGTAATCAAATAATGACGAGATCTCGTGTTTGAAACCTAGCATCGCGAGCAAAATTGCGCTACCTGATAACGACATCACGTGTAAAAACTGCGACACCAGTGCTAGGCGGTCATGTATGTTTTTTACGCTAAGGTGAAACTTTATAATTCCTCTTTCGAGTTTGATTATTATGACTTTGTGGATAGTTTTTGGCGCCCTTACAATTGTAACCCTATTATTGCTTTTGAAACCGTTTTGGTGGAACAGCAAATCGGGCAATGAAGACACGACAGGTTTTGACGCTGAGGTCTACCGCGATCAGCTGAGTGAACTTGAGCGTGATGGCGAGCGTGGCTTAATAGATGAAACCGAAAAAGTCTCAGCTCGAAACGAAATTTCTCGGCGATTACTGGCGGCCACTGCAAAAGCAGAGCTGGCGGTAAACGAAAGTCAAATTTCCAATAAAACAGGTAACATTATTGCCATAATGACGGTTTTTGCCGTGGTTGGGTTGTCTGGGTATGTTTATCGCGAGATTGGCAAACCAAATTTGCCCGATGTACCACAACAACAACGAATTGATGAGGCCGCAGCTAAACAAGATATGCCCGCATTGGTTCTAAAAGTGCAAAAGTTTCTACAGAAAAATCCAGGCGATGTGCGCGGTTGGAAGGTTTTAGCCCCAGCTTTGAAGCGTATGAATCGCCACAATGAAGCGGCCAATGCTTATGCAAAAATTATGCAGCTGGATAAACCAACGCCGGCACTTTTAACTGATTATGCCGAAAGCTTGTTGCTCGGAAATAATGGTGAATTGACAGATCGGGTGAAAGTTGCACTGACTACAGCCATGAAAATGGATCCAAAATTTACGAAAGCAGGGTTCTATTGGGCTGCTGCACTTCAGCAAGATGGTCAATATGATGCGTCTTTAAAGGTGTGGCGTGGGTTGATGGAAAACAATCCAAAAGATTTGCAATTGCAAATGTTTGCACAACGCCAAATTGTGGCAATTAAAAATCAAAAAGGTAAAATGCCCGCGCTTAACAAGGATCAACGCGAAGCTGCGGCTAACATGACAGCAAAAGAACGTCAGGAAATGATTGGCTCTATGGTTGATCGGTTGGCGGATAAATTAAAAGAGAACGGTAAAGATTTAGATGGCTGGCTGCGCTTGATACGAGCTCGTTTGGTTCTTGGCGACAAGGCTGGTGCACTTAAATCATTAAACGCGGCTAAACCTAACTTTGAAAATGATCAGGAAGCATTAGCAAAACTGGCTTCAATGAAAGATCAATTGGATAAAGCAAAGTAAAAAGCCAAAAATAGAGAGAGTTTGAACAATGGCTATGACACGAAAAAAACAACGCACGATAATGATCCTTGGCGGCCTGGCCATTTTAGGCGTTGCTTCGGGAGTTATTCTTACTCAACTCAAAGATACCATCGTATTTTTCTATACGCCAACCGAAGTGTCAGAAAAAAGCATCAGCCCTCAAACAAGGTTTCGTTTAGGCGGATTGGTTGAAAAAGGCAGCGTTGAGCGCGGCAATGGCGTTACTGTTAAATTTATCGTGACCGACAACGCAAAAACGGTAAAAGTGAGTTATACTGGAACATTGCCAGATTTGTTCGGCGAAGGTCAAGGTGTGGTCACTGAGGGCAAGCTCAATGCTGGGGGCGTATTTGTCGCCGATACTGTGCTAGCAAAGCACGATGAAAATTACATGCCAAAAGAAGTTGCTGATAGTTTGAAAAAACAAGGCTATTGGAAACATGATGAGGATAAAAAGCCGTGATTACTGAAACTGGACATTTTGTACTTATTCTTGCGTTGGTATTAGCGATTTTTCAAACCATCGTGCCTATGTACGGCGCTGCAAAAAACGATGCTCGGTTGATGGCAACAGCTCAGACTGCGGCGATTACTCAATTTCTTTTAGTCAGTATTGCCTTTGGCGCGCTTATGCATGGCTATTTAGTTTCAGATTTCACCATCAAAAACGTCTATGCAAATTCGCATTCAGCCAAACCTCTTATTTATAAAATTTCGGGCGTTTGGGCCAATCATGAAGGCTCCTTATTGTTATGGGTGCTGATTCTAACAATGTTTGGTGCTGCCGTTGCTGTGTTTTCGGGTAATTTACCGCCGACCTTAAAGGCACGCGTATTAGCCGTTCAAGGCTCTGTCGCGTCGGCGTTTCTTGGCTTTATTTTATTCACTTCAAATCCGTTTGAACGATTAAACCCTGCCCCGATTGAGGGCACGGGTATGAACCCAATGCTACAAGATCCTGCATTGGCTATTCACCCACCGCTTTTATATGCTGGTTATGTTGGTCTTTCTGTTGCTTTCTCATTTGCGGTTGCCGCATTGATTGAAGGCAAGGTTGATGCAGCTTGGGCCCGTTGGGTTCGCCCCTGGACGCTTGCTGCTTGGATGTTTTTAACCGTCGGCATCTCACTTGGCTCTTGGTGGGCCTATTACGAGTTAGGCTGGGGCGGCTGGTGGTTCTGGGATCCTGTAGAAAACGCATCGTTTATGCCTTGGCTTGTGGCAACAGCATTGCTTCACTCGGCGATTGTGGTTGAAAAGCGCAACGCCCTAAAAGTGTGGACGATATTGTTGGCAATCTTAGCCTTCTCACTGTCGCTTCTTGGCACGTTCCTTGTGCGCTCAGGCGTACTAACATCGGTCCATGCTTTTGCAAATGATCCAGAACGTGGCGTGTTTATTCTTGCTATTTTGGTGTTCTTTGTTGGCGGCTCGTTGTCGCTTTATGCATGGCGCGCCACAAGCTTGAAGGCTGGCGGTATTTTTGCACCGCTCAGTCGCGAAGGCTCGTTGGTTTTAAACAACTTGTTTCTAGCCGTTGCTGCATTTGCTGTTTTAACAGGCACGCTTTTCCCACTGGTTTATGAATCGTTCACTGGCGGCAAAATTTCCGTTGGTGCTCCGTTCTTTAATATGGTGTTTGGTATATTGATTGTGCCTTTGCTGCTGTTGCTCCCAGTGGGACCATTCTTGTCTTGGAAACGGGCAAATGGACTGGCGGCAATCAAACGATTATGGATAGCTGGCCTAGCGGTTGTTGCAACAATAGTAACGGTGTTTGTCCTTAAAGCAGACGGACCATGGGCAGCGCCTATTGGTATGGGTATTGCCGTGTGGTTGATTGCTGGCTCATTGAGCGAAATGGCTGAACGCACTAAGTTTCTGCGCTCTCCGTTTATGACTTTTTGGGCGCGCCTAAAAGGGTTGCCAGGTGCTTCTATTGGTATGACTTTAGCTCATTTAGGCATGGGGGTTACGGTAATTGGTATTGTTGCCATTACCGCTTGGAAACAAGAACGTATCCTTGTGATGAAACCGAGTGAGAGTATTAATTTTGCTGGCACGCAAGTTACCTTTGTGTCTGAAATAGCGGGGCAGGGTCCTAACTATTCTGCTGAAACAGGACGGTTTGATGTAACTGTGGATGGCAAGTTTGTAACGAGCCTCTATTCAGAAAAGCGGATTTTCCAACCAAGTGGAACACCAACGACCGAAGTGGGTATCCACCCTTTCTGGTCTGGTGACCTCTATGTGGTCATGGGTGATGCGGTTAAAACAGGCGGGCGTACTGTGCGCTTGTACTTTAACCCCTTTGCCCCGCTGATCTGGTTTGGCTCTTTGATTATGTTCATCGGCGGTATGATTTCGTTGCTTGATCGGCGCTATCGCGTTGGTGCCCCTAAAAAGGCAAAAAAACCAACTTTGCAAGCTGCAGAGTAAAGAGGAGAAAACCATGCGATTTTTAGTTGCAGTGGCGTTTTTAGTATTGTCTTTTACGGCCCCTAGTCTGGCGGTGCAACCAGAAGAGGTTTTGAAAGACCCTGTATTGGAAAAACGTGCAAGGGATTTATCGACAGAGTTGCGCTGCCTTGTTTGCCAAAATCAGTCGATTGATGATTCTGATGCACCATTAGCAAAGGACTTGCGGATTTTACTGCGCGAACGTCTTGTGGCTGGCGATAGTGATGAGCAGGCAAAGTCTTATCTGGTCAACAGATTTGGTGAATTTGTTTTACTTAGACCAGTGTTTGCCCTTCACACGGTGTTTTTATGGTTTGGGCCTTTCGTTCTATTGGGCCTTGGCATTATTTTTCTGTTTCGCCAGAAAAAACGAAAACCAAAAACCAAAGCAGAAAACCAATTGTCAGAGATTGAACAATCACAATTGAAAGAGTTGTTGGATGGCCAAAAAAATTGAGTTTGTAAGTAGTAACGGTGATCTGCTTGCAGCACGGCTCGATGAACCAACAATGCCAGCAAAGGCTTACGCTCTATTTGCCCATTGTTTTACCTGTTCAAAAGACATCTTTGCGGCCAGCCGCATTGCACGGGCTTTAACCCAAGAGGGCATTGCGGTTTTGCGGTTTGACTTTACTGGCCTTGGCGATAGTGAAGGCGAATTTGCCAATACGACGTTTTCTTCAAATATCGCCGACTTGGTCGCTGCGGCAGAATTTTTAGGCAAAGAATACCAAGCCCCACAACTCCTGATCGGCCATTCATTGGGTGGGGCGGCCGTGATTGCAGCTGCCCACCAAATCCCATCAACGCGGGCTGTGGCAACCATAGGCGCTCCATGTGGCGTTGACCATGTGTTGCAGGGCTTTAGCTCTAGCTTAGAAGAGATTGCAAAGTCGGGTGAGGCTGAGGTAAGCCTTGCAGGGCGCAAGTTTACCATCAAATCAAGCTTTGTTGAGGATGCTAAGGAGCAATCCCAAAAGCAAAAAATAGCCACGTTGAAAAAGCCCTTATTGATTTTTCATTCACCACTC
>JAMOMM010000549.1 GCA_027067085.1 Hyphomicrobiales bacterium | reverse complement strand
TCTCTCAAAAGACCAACAAGCGAAGTATACCCGTAGATTTTATGGTTCTGCGGAATTCATTCGAGGGTTGTCTCGTTACTGTTTGTGGATTGATGACGATGAGGTGCAAAGCGCAATTCAAACCCCTTCAATTTTAAGAAGAATCGAGGGTGTAAGATCAATGCGGCTGGAAAGTACAAAACAAGCTACAATAAAAGGTGCTTCATATTCTCATCGCTTTGATGAAAAGCGCCAAAAGGGAGATGAAACTGTAATCGCAATACCTCGTGTATCTTCAGAGACTCGGCAATATCTTCCTGTGGGTTTATTGCCTTTTGGTTCGATCCTTGGCGATAGTGCCTTCGCCCTTTACGATGCTCCGCTATGGAACATGGCCCTCATCGCTTCACGCATTCATCTGGTATGGATATCCACCGTCTGTGGTAAGCTGAAAACGGATTTCCGTTATTCTAACATCCTTGGCTGGAACACCTTTCCCGTGCCAGCTTTATCGAAAAAAAACAAAGCCGATCTTACCGCCTGCGCCCAAAATATTTTGCTGGCCCGCGAAGCCCATTTCCCCGCCACCATCGCCGACCTCTATAAGCCTGACGCCATGCCAGAAAACCTCCGCGCCGCCCACGCCCAAAACGACGAAACCCTAGAACGTATCTACATCGGCCGCCACTTCAAAAACGACACCGAACGCCTAGAAAAACTATTTGAACTTTACACAAAAATGACAACAAAGGTGGGAGAGCAAACCAAATAATGACTCAATCCAATCAAGAAAGCCGTGAACCTAGCCATGATGAACTGGAAAGCTTGTTTGTAAATAACGTGGCGTTAGAACGCATAGAGGCTTATCTCAACAGGTTCAATCCAATCAAAATTATGAAAATGGAGCGTATGGAAATTCGCCATTCCGCAATCCTTGCATGGCTTCTTGACCCCGCCGAAACCCACGGGCTTGGCGACCGCTTTCTAAAAGCATTTCTTGGCGAAGCCTTTCGTGGACATAGTGACAAAATTCCTACAGCACTTGGTATATCTCAAAGTGATTTTCGCGATGCAGAAGTGCGTTGTGAATGGAGAAAAATTGATATTTTTATCCTGAGTCCAACAAACAAATGGGCGTTCATCATTGAAAACAAGTTTGATAGTAAACAGCATAAGGGACAGCTAGAAAAATACTTCAAGGATATAAAGGCTCATTTTAAAGAACAAAAAGAACTAAAGATTCGGGGTGTTTTTCTAACCTTATCGGATGAAACACCCGAAGACCCTCAAAACGAATATGCTCCAATAAAGTATGAATCGGTATGCGAAATTTTGGAACTCATATTGAAACATCATTCTCAGTTATGTTCCCCTGAGGTGACAGTGTTTTTAAACCATTATCTAGAGATTTTGAAGGATGCAACTGGAATGAGCGAAAAGTTAAACGATATGGAAGAACTGGCAAAGCGGCTCTACAGAGAGCACAAGAAAGTTCTAGATTTTATAGTTGAACATGGAGCAAGTACAGATTTTGCTATCGCTGCTCGAATGCACTTTGGAGACAATCCTGATCGCTTTGCTAAGGCCGTCATAGGAAAGAATGAATATGTATTTTGTGGATTGGGAACTAACATAGTTAGTTTTTTACCGATGAGTTGGTATGAAGCATTTGGTAAACAAGAGTACAAATGGCGTGGTTGTGAGAATTGGTGGGCAGAATATCCGCTTATTACATGGCTTCGCCTTACAAGTGATAAAGAAGAATCGAAAGGGTGGTTGAAGTTAGTCGCAGAAGTTGGGCCGAGTGATTTTAGAGCAGAACTTATAGCAGCAATTAAAGAAATTGGCACAAAGGAAAACTTAAACAATATCAATTTCCAAAAAGGTGCAGATAGCGAAGGCCGAAAGTATTCAAAATTTTTTAAAAGTAATTCCATAAGGATTGATGATATTCATAATTCAGATGAAATTTTTAAAAAAATGACCGATCTAATGAATAATTTTCAGTCAGAGTTTAATTCTATTGCGAAAGTTCTGCCGCAATTTTTAGAGCGTGGAGAACACTGAAATTTAGCAAGGTAACATTTTGTGGAGTGTGTTTTGCGTTTCACGCTGCTCAAACTAATTCACCTTGTTAATTATCGAAATTGCGCTTACAATATGCGCATAATACATACGCATAAACGGAGGTTTTATGAAACGTGCTGCTAATTTATCGGTTGATGCTGATTTGCTTATCGAAGCCAAATCGCTCAACATAAACTTGTCTCAAACCCTTGAATCTGCGTTGCGCAAAGATGTTTTAAAAGCGCGAAGTTTGCAGTGGAAAAAAGACAATAAAGCCGCAATTGAAAGCTCTAATGCATGGGTTGATGAGCACGGCTTACCGCTTGTAAAACACAGGCAATTTTAATGGCGCGCTATGATGTTTATGACAATGCGGCTGGCAATGATTACTTGCTTGATGTTCAGTCCGATATATTGGACGCCATGAACACGCGAATGATTGTGCCACTCATGGCCGCCAAAAACGCACCCAAACCCGCAAGCCGCTTGAACCCAGTTTTTGACATAAACGGTAAAAGATATGTCATGGTCACCCAGTTCATGGCCGCTGTTCCTGTGACAATTTTAAAAACACCCACCGCCAACTTTTCCCTTCATAGTGATCAAATAACCAACGCCCTAGATATGTTATTCCAAGGATTTTAAAGGCTGATATAATGACCAAATCCGTCCCGTCCGTTTCCGTTAATTACGCCCAAACAGGGGCTTCGACCTCATCAAACGAGATGGGCATGCGCGCCATGCAAGAACGCGCCTATGAAAAGCGCGGCGAGCAATATTTATTGATTAAATCCCCACCCGCATCGGGCAAATCACGCGCCTTAATGTTTATCGCGCTCGATAAGTTGGAAAACCAAGGGGTGAAACAAGCGATTATTATGGTACCCGAAAAATCTATCGGAGCCAGCTTTAATGATGAACCATTGTCAAAATTTGGTTTTTGGGCAGATTGGAAAGTGGAACCTAAATGGAATTTATGCAATGCGCCTGGTGAAGATGGCGGCAAGGTTAAATCTGTCACTGCATTTTTAAACAGCGATGATCAAATTTTGGTTTGCACCCATGCCACTTTTCGCTTTGCGATTGATAAATTAGGTGTTGAAGCCTTTGATGATCGTTTGATTGCTATTGATGAATTTCACCATGTCAGCGCCAACCCCGATAATAAACTGGGCGCGCATTTGGTCGACTTTATGGCCCGCGACAAAACTCATATCGTTGCCATGACTGGCAGCTATTTTCGCGGCGATGCTGTGCCCGTATTATCACCCGAAGATGAAGCAAAGTTTGATACGGTTACCTATACCTATTACGAGCAGTTGAACGGTTATGAATATCTCAAAACCCTCGACATTGGATATTATTTCTATTCAGGCAGTTATCTTGACGATGTTTTGCAAGTGCTCGACCCAACACAAAAAACCATAATACACATTCCAAATGTCAACTCGCGCGAGAGCACCAAAGATAAAATTAGAGAGGTCAATGAAATCCTTGATGCGCTGGGCGAATGGCAGGGCGAAGACCCGCAAACAGGCTTTCATTTGGTCAAACGCCCAGATGGGCAGGTGATCCGTATTGCTGATTTGGTTGAAGATGATGCCAATAAGCGCGACAAAGTTTCCGCCGCCTTAAAAGACCCTGCGCAAAAAAACAATCGCGATCATGTTGATATTATCATCGCTCTTGGCATGGCTAAAGAGGGGTTTGACTGGATTTGGTGCGAGCATGCATTAACCATCGGCTATCGCTCTAGTTTAACCGAAATTATTCAAATCATCGGCCGCGCCACCCGCGATGCCAAAGGCAAAACAAACACCCGCTTCACCAATCTTATTGCCGAGCCAGATGCCTCTGAAGAAGCTGTGACCGAAGCAGTGAACGACACGCTAAAGGCCATCGCGGCCAGTCTGTTGATGGAACAAGTTCTTGCGCCACGTTTTAACTTCTCACCCAAAACACCTCAAAGCGGTCCCGTTGATGGGTTCAAATATGGCGAAGGCGGGTATGATCCTGAAAAAACCAATGTTGGTTTTAATGAATCAACGGGCCAATTCCAAATTGAAATTAAAGGACTCGCCGAGCCAAAAAGCGGGGAAGCCTCGCGCATTTGTCAAGAAGACTTAAATGAAGTAATCACCGCATTCGTTCAAGACAAAACAAATATTGAACGCGGTCTGTTTGATGATGAATTGGTACCAGAAGAATTGACCCAAGTGCGCATGGGAAAAATTGTCAAAGACAAATATCCCGAACTTGATGATGAAGACCGTGAAGCAGTTCGCCAGCACGCCATCGCTGCCTTGAACTTAACTCAAAAGGCCAAAGAAATAGTGCTAACTGGTAACAACACAGATATGACAGATGGCGGCGGTAGTACAGCGCTAATCGATGGTGTGCGTAAATACGCGATGGACGTGCGCGAATTAGATATTGATTTGATCGACAGGATTAACCCGTTTAGTGAGGCCTATGCCATTTTGGCCAAAACCATGAGTGAAGAAAGTCTCAAACAAATTGCAACGATCATTTCGGGTAAAAAGGTTAGCCTTTCTCTCGATGAAGCACGTGATTTGGCTAAGCGCGCACTTAGGTTCAAACAAGAGCGTGGGCGATTACCATCCATCACATCGGCTGATGAGTGGGAAAAGAGAATGGCTGAGGGCGTGGCATATTTACAACGCAAAACAGTGGAAGCTAAAAATGGCTGATATATCCGATAGCGAATTGCTTGAAGCGTTGGGTGTGCCAATCGAGCCAGAAAAAAAAGTAACCCGCTCACTACGTGAAGAACGCATCATCGCTGGCTTTGAAGAAATTCAACGCTTTGTTGAAAAACACAAACGCTCACCGCTGCATGGCGAGGAAAATGATATTTTTGAGCGACTTTATGCCGTGCGTTTAGATCGTATGCGCGAACTAGACGAATGCCGTTCTTTGCTTGAACCACTTGACCATCAATCACTTTTAACGCTTGAAGGCCCTGAACCCGCCCCACTCACCGATGAGGAATTACTGAACCAATTGGGTGAGGGTGAGGCTGCAAGTGACATTACTCAGTTGCGCCATGTGCGTTCAACTTCGCAAAAACGCGCGGCCGAGGAAATTGCAAATCAACAGGTCTGTGAAGACTTCGAAAAGTTCAAACCCGTGTTTGAGCAGATGAATAATGAATTGCAGACAGGCCTTAGAGAAACGCGAAAATTTGTTAAAGACGCAGGTTTTTTAAAATCTGATATTGAAAAAGGGCAGTTTTTCATACTCGGCGGGCAAACCGCTTATGTGGCAGAAGTAGGCGACGTTTTCAAAGCACCAAATGGACAATATGATGCGCGGCTTCGCGTGATTTATTCTAATGGCACCGAAAGTAATCTATTACGCCGTTCATTACAAAGAGCGCTCTACAAAGATGAAGCGGGCAGGCGGGTTTCTAATCCATCGGCTGGGCCATTGTTTGCTGATCAATCAAATGAAGATGATGAAGCCAGTGGAACGATTTATGTTCTTCGCAGCAAATTGCAACACCCTGAGGTTTCGAGAAACCGAGACATACTTCATAAAATAGGGGTGACAAGTGGAAAAGTCGAACGCAGAATTGCAAATGCAAAAATTGATCCAACATTTTTAATGGCTGATGTTGATGTCGTGGCGACTTATGAGTTGTTCAACATAAACCGCACCAAACTAGAAAATTTGATTCACCGTGTTTTCGACACTGCGCGACTTGATATTGAAATCATAGATCGTTTTGGAAAACCTATTACACCACGAGAATGGTTTCTTGTGCCACTGTTTGTAATTGATGAAGCTGTCGAAAAAATAAGAGATGGTTCAATCTCTAATTATACCTATGACCCGCAAGGAGCCTGCTTACTAAAGGCTAAATAGTAGGTGTTTGATGAATGGAAGATTATTCCGATTGCATTCCAGCAATTTCCAACACCCTCAAAGCCCACTTATCCAACGCCTTACGTTTTTCAGCTAAATATTCATTCTGATCATAAATGCCCGTTACTGATGCAGCTCCGCCCGTGTCGCTGGTGTGGTTGAGTATCTTGGAAACTGTAAAGCGCGGAAAACCTAATTGTTCGCCTGTTAGATTTGTTGCGCCTGTACGCCTCAAATCGTGAGGCCGAATATCACCAAGGTCTAAAGCCTTTTTCATGCGTCCAAATGCTCTTGTCATTGCCGCGGGGTTTATTGGTTTGCCAGCATCACGTGGGGAGGGGAATATATAATCGCTTTCATGGTTGCGTACTGACAATGCCCTATCAATCAGTTCAAGCGCCAAGTCTGATAATGGCACCGTGTGAGTGCGATGGTTTTTTGTTCTGGTTGAGGAGATTATCCACAAACGCCTTTCGCGGTCTATTTCCATAAGGTTCATTCCCGTTACTTCCCCTCGGCGTTGCAGCGTGACCATTGCCAGCAATATTGAGTACGCAACGCTAACCGATATAGTAGCGCCCTTAATGTCGACAGGTGGGGTTAGCGTTTCCCATATGGTTTTGGAGTTCACTATCAGTTAAAACCCGTTCACGAGCCTTTTGAGCCGCCACGGTCACAAACTGACAAGGGTTGATGTCTGTCAGTTCATGGCGTTGGGCAAATGTGAAAATGCTATGCAGAATTACGCGAGACCTTTGGGCCGCGCTTAGTGATTTGTTATCCGCTAGCCCGTCAATAAAGCTTTGAATGTTTGCACGGTTCAAATTGGCAAGTTTTTGCTTTCCAAATTCGGGCACAATACAATTGGTGAAATAGTACGTTTCTAAATCAATAGTGCTTTGTCGTTTTGGTTGTTTTAAATTTGGTCTATGCCTACCAGCCTTGCATTCTCTGAAATACCACTCACCAATGTCTTGCACGGTTTCTTTATCTCGTTGCTCTTTTGCCTTTTTGCGCGATTTGGTAGCGTCACTAGCTGGATCGCCATTTTGAGCAACCAAAGCCCGTTGTTTAATGACTGTCGCTCTTGCACTTGCTAGCGGTACATCTATTAGTTTTCCAAGGGTCACACGTCTTTGCTGGCCAGATTTAAGGCGATAACGATATGTCCAAGATTTTTCACCACTTGCCGTGATACGTAGACACAAGCCACGTTCTTTGGTGTCGGAGTATTCAGTCAATTTACCGTTGATCGGTTTTGCTGACTTTACGAATGCGTCGGTCAGTTTTTATTTTGGCATTTTATCCTCGTGGTCACAAATTCGCTGTCGTGGTCACACTGTGGTCACAAAATATTGAAATTAGGTGCTGCACGTTGAAACAACATGATATACATAAACAGCTAATTTGTACGAGTAAATAGCCAAAAATGAAACAATTTGGAATACTGTGAAACTAGAAGGGTATTATACTGGGGGTGTAGGGGTCGGAGGTTCGAATCCTCTCGCTCCGACCAATTTTTTCTTTAAAGTTTTCTTGATGCCAAAGAAATCCCGACAAAAACAGCGCGCTCGGCACTGCTTATGTAGGTTTACTTAATTTCCCGCATTTTTCTTGTTTGGAAGATTCTCAGAAAACAACTAGCCATATTAAGGGTCAGGACCCTAAGAAGCATTATATATGCGGCCTTGAATCGCCGCAATGATCGCCCAAGTATTAGCCTATATTCATCTATCAGGAAGTAATGTCATGAAACAAATATTTTTATCTATCGGCATTTTATTGGGCGTTTCAGGTTTGTCCCATGCTGCGTCCGATGATCCTGAACTGATTTTCGAAAAGAGTACAGTATTTCGCCTCCTTTCTCCTGACGCAAAATTGGCAACATTTGCGATTGACGATCCATTGGTTGAGGGGGTTGCCTGTCATTTTACCATTCCAGAAATTGGCGGCTGGAAAGGCTGGGCAGGGTTGGCCGAAGAACGTTCGGAAATATCATTGGCTTGCCGCCAAATCGGTCCAATAAAATTTAAAGGCAAGTTTGAACAAGGCGAAAAAATGTATAAAAAACGCCGCTCGTTGTTCTTTAAAAAAATGCAAATCGTGCGGGGCTGTGATGCCAAGCGTAACGTGCTGGTTTATTTGGTGTACTCAGATAAAATCATCGAAGGTAGCCCCAAAAACTCAACCAGCACCGTGCCGATTATGCCATGGGGCACAACAGCAGCGGGCACAACGTCAGCGCCTCGGTGCGGGGATTATTTGGAAAAATAAGAGGTACAAAGATTGTTTTAAACAAAAATGGATTTGTAGTGCATATGCATCAAGACATATTTGCCCATACGGAATATTGCTTCAGTTACGAGAGGCATTTCTGTTGAAACAAGGACTTCAAATATGTTTAAAAAGACACTTATATTATCCGCAATTGCCCTAACCGCCCAAACCGTTCTGTTTGGTGGCGAACACATGTCAGCCAATGCCCAAGGCTGGAATCAAAATAAAGTGTTTTGCGTTTATCGCGGCTGGGAAGCGCGTGTTTTCGTATCATTCAAAGGCAATTGGGAGCACGGCGTTAAAATAATTCCCTATGGAACTAATTATACAAAGCAAACAACGTTTAATAATTATATTGGCCGTGGTGCTGGCCCAGAATGGCAATATGGTGCGCGCGGGGTAGTGTTATTCAACCCAACAAACCAAGCTCAACAATGTTACTACATTGAAACAAAGCACAAACCCAGTGGTGCCAACGGCAATGTTCAATGGCAATTTAGCAATGACTTAGTCAGAAGAGACACCCGTTTTTATAAAGTTATTGTATCTGCAAAAGACCGCAACAATGGCTCTAGTCAGGTGTTGGTAAAACTCGGTTATCGCAGATAATTCCAAGAGTTCAGCGTTGCCAAGGTCATTGGCGACGCTGTTTTTTTGCTGCATAATGTTGGTCGCTATCACTTCCAACCTTCCCCAAACACCATGCAATTAGGCGGCGGATTTTGTATTGCAATCGCCTCTAGAGTGCGTCGCGTTTACTTAAGATTCAAGCAAGTGAATTCAATTCAACGCGTCACGCGCTAGCGAGATTGGTTTTGATACTTAACCGTCGCCGCATACAGTCCCCACATCATGCCAAGCAGCAAATAAAAGTGCCGCCAATGGTCGGTGTCGATTTGGATTCCTTGCAGGATGGTGAAAAACAATGGCGCACCCACGGCGACAGAAAACCATTGCCACGGGGTACGGGTAAACATGGTTTTGGCGCCAATCATAATGGTTGAAACGATCAACAAAATATAAGAGAAACCACCAAGCCAGCCATACGCAGAAAACCCATTTAGGTAAACATTGTGTGGGTCTTGACCAAATTTTTTGGCAAATTCATGCGGGCCAAGACCGTTGTAACTTTCCATCAGCAAGGGAAGGGAGCGCAATTGGTTGCCAAAGCGTCCGCGTTCGCCTCCGTCATATGAATTGACTAAATTGGCGCGCTCTAAAAGCAATGATCGAATGCTTTCAAATGACATGGCGATAAAAAACAATACCACCAACATAATCACACCGAAAATACAAAGCAGCACAATACGACTACGTAAGCTAGGTGAGGGCGTGAGTATGAACATCAAACCGACAAGCATAACACCAGACATAATAGCACTAACCCAAGCGCCACGGGAAAATGCAAAAAACAGAGCAGCGATAATAATGACCAAGCCGATGCCTGCCGAGATTGGCCATTTTTGCCTGCCTAATAAAAAGTCTTGAATGAGGAAAATAGCGGGTGCGATAATGAAGGTACTAAGCACGTTTGGATCTTTAAAGGTGCCTTGTGCCCGTTGAATAGGTGCCCAAGCTTCAGCCATTCCAGCAATGTTAAAATAGCCAATCAAGCCCATGATAGAGCCAAGAACCGCAGCAATAATATAGCCATTTTTTATGATTGCGAGTCGTCGCTCTGTATCATCAGACAACACCGCAGCAAAAAAGATCGCCGAAATGCCCATGTAAACTGAAACGATAAAGAATTGTTTTACGTTTTCTTTGCCCGAAACAGGCAGCATTGAGAATGCTCCACCAAGGTTATAAAGGATCAAGAACAAAAACAACGGCATTATTGCGCGGGGAAAGGTAAGCCCAGTTGGCAACATTATCACAAGTGTAGTGATGAATAAAATTTCGTACGGTGCTGGCTCAATTATAACAAACCAACTTGAAGCAAGCGTCAGCCACAACAAAAACCGCTGGACCAAATCAAGAGAAATGAATCCTTTGCGCATTTTTGACTGTTCAGTTTGGTGTGATTGATGAGTTGAATCAACAATACTCAATATGCATTCTCCGTTTCGACCAATGAAAATGGCGTCCTTGCCATAATGTATAGGTCGAATAATAGAGACCAATTCTCAATATAAAATAAATCATGCTCAACTCTTCGCTCGATTTTTTCTTTTGTGTCGGTTTCCCCGCGCCAGCCATTGATTTGCGCCCATCCTGTGATGCCCGGTTTTACACGGTGACGAGCGAAATACCCATCAACAACATCATAGTAGAGGTGGTTTTGCGCTTTTGCGTGCGTGGCGTGTGGGCGCGGACCAACCAAAGAAAGGTCACCTTTGAGCACATTAAAAACTTGTGGCAACTCATCCAAACTGGTTTTTCGAATGAAACGACCCACTCTTGTCACCCGCGGATCATCACGCGTGACCAGTTTTGAGGCAGTAGCATCACTTTGATCGACATACATTGAGCGGAACTTGTAAACCTCAATAAGCTCGTTGTTGAAGCCGTAACGTTTTTGTTTAAACAACACGGGCCCTCGGCTATCCAGTTTTACGGCAAGTGCAACAAGTCCCATGACGGGTAGCAAAAACACCAGAGCAATAACCGCAATAACCTTGTCTTCGACACTTTTTAAAATGGCATTCCAACCCGATAAAGGTTTGTCCAATACATCCAGCATTGGCACATTACCAAGGTAAGAATAAGCGCGAGATTTATAACGAAGTTTTTGGCTGTAAGCGCTTAAACGAATGTCGACGGGTAAAACCCACAAGTTTTTCATCACTTGTAGCAAACGATTTTCAGCAACGAGAGGCAAGGTGACGATCAACATGTCAACGCGCGTTTGCCGGGCAAAATCCACCAACTCATCAACCGTGCCAAGCTTTTGCAATCCACGCACTTGCGTTGGTGAGCGATCATCGCTGCGATCATCAAAAATACCGATGATCGAAACATCGTTAACAGGTGTTGCTTCAAGTGAGGCGAGAAGATCATCAGCAGGTTTGCCGCCGCCAACAAGCACCGCACGGCGGTCGAGTTGGCCCGAAGAGTTTAGTTTCCCCAGAAAAAAGGAAAATAAGCCCCGCGCCCAAAACATATTTAAAAACCCACCAACGGCCCAACTGCCAATCCATAAACGTGAATAGCTTTCGCCAACTTTGGTGAAGAAAACAAAACTAAGCACGACGGCAAAAACACCACCCCAAATCAATAGATGTTTATGAAAGTTAGAAAATGGCCGCAGATATGCTTGCATGTCAAAAAGGCCATTTACTTGCATCAATAATGGAAGTGAAATGGAAACGAAAAGAAACACAGGTAAGAACAACAATATGGCTTGCGGGGAAAAGTCAGATAGATACACCGCCCAAATGCCAGCCCCTGACAGAGCGATAAATACAATTTCAAAAATCCGCGCCGAACTTGCAATAACCCGACGAGATATGTGTGAGTTTGGTGTTGTGAACACCTTTGCATCTTCGCTGTTTCGTGTGAGTTTCAACAACGCTTCTGATGTAATAACCTTGGCGGCAATATCAGGGGAGTGGCGCATATCGATGGGTCCTTTTGAGACAAGTTTTATTTCAAAAGGAAACCTCGCAAATTTCGAACCATTTTAGGCTAAACCGTTGCAAACATAAGAGGGTGGTTAAGGAAGTATTAACGCCGAGTTTGGATATGGTTTATGCGGCTTAAAGTGTGTCGTAAAACGCACAAATTTGCGAAGCCATAGCATGGACACTTTTGTGCTCTTTGAGCAATTTAGCGCGATCATTGGCTTGGGTTTGGGCCGCTTCTGGGTCATCAAGAAACCGTTGAATGTGTCTTTTTAGGCAATCTTTATCATTGGCGCGGACAAGACAAGAAGCATCGAGAACTTCACCAATACCGCCAACATCACTGGCAATGATAGGTTTATGTGCTGCAATCGCTTCAAGGACGATGTAGGGAAATGATTCATGGCGTGAAGGAATAACCATCAACTTGCCAAGACCAAAAGCATCATGGGCAGGCATGGCGCCAGTAAATTTAATTTTATCTGACAAGCCTTTGCTGTTCACCAAGGTTTCAAAGATCCCTCGGTCAGGTCCATCGCCGACGATTGTAGCGGTTGCACCGTCAATATCAGCCAGCGCTTCAATCAGAACATCGACACCTTTCAGCATCCTAAGTTCACCGATGAATAATACATCGCTGGCGGTTTTAGACACCTTCGTTGGTGAAAATTCGTGCGGCCACAAGCCATTGTGAACGACACAATTTTTGGTGGAACCGATGCCAAGCTTTTCATCAAAAGTGCGTTTTTCATAGTCACATACAAAAACCAAGCCATCGGTTTTTGTCAGTAACAAGCGTTCAACGCCAAGAAAGATTAAACCTGTTGGCGACTTCCAAGAATAGTGCAGGGTGCCACCGTGAGCGGTGTAAACAGCTTTTGCACCAGCGCGCGAGGCTGCCAATCGGGCGTAAACACCACCTTTAGCGCCATGCCCGTGCAAAATATCAAACCCAACCTGTTTGGCAAACGTGCCAACATCGCGCGCTGACATTATATCGCCAAATCCGGGCAATCGGCCCATAGAAATGCGTTTGATACCAAGAGAACAGTGTGGTTTTAATTCAGCAAAAAGGTCGTCAGCTTGTGGTCCACCCGTGTTGGCATCGCAAATGATGCCAATCTCATGGCCCAGTTCTGCTTGCGCTTGAGCCAGATCACGAATATGGCGAAATAAACCACCAATAGGGGCGCGAAAGACATGAAGAATACGCATTTGAAAAAGCCTTAGAACCAACGTTCACGAATAAAAATGATGTCGCCTGGATAAAGCTGTGTTGTAACAGGCACTTTAATGGTTTTCGTACCTGTTGCATCTTTTCGGGTCAGCATTACAGAGCCGTGATTGGCCCGCGCTGAATAGCCACCAGCAATGGCGATTGCGTTTTGTACGGTCATGCCATTTTGGTAAGGAAAGTTTCCTGCGCCTTTAACTTCACCTAAAATAAAGAATGGGCGAAGGTTTGTTGTTTGAACGGTAACGGCAGGTTTGCGTAAGTATCCCTGACGCAACCGCGCTGCAATTAAGCTGCGCACCTGTGGGGCCGAAAGTCCGCCAACTTTTACCGAGTTGATGAGAGGAAAGGAAATAAGCCCTGACCCGTCAACTGTATAATCACCTGTCAGATCAGGTTCACCGACAACACGAATGGTCAAACGATCACCTGCACCGATTAAATATCCGTTGCGATGCTCATAAGAAGCTGCTGTTCCTTGAGATCCAAAAGGAGGCAGAATTTTGCGATTTGCATCAAATTTTGGCAGGTGGTTGATGCTGGCCGTTGCGGTCGGGCCTTCAGAAATGGAACCATCATGGTTCATTCCAACACCGCCTGGCAAGGTGGCTGGACGGGTAGTTTCCCAAGTTTTTGCACAACCTGATAAGGAAATTGCAATAGCACCGACTAATAATACACGCAAACGCACAACTCAAATCCTAACTTATTACCCCTGGACATAAATGGTCAAATTCAACGGGAATTTGCACAAGCACAAAGGTACAACTAACTATTTTCAGGATGTAAGATGCACGAACATGGTTAGCAGACCTTTAATAAACCGAACTATTTTGAGAAATTTATTTTTTGTAAATTGTCTTTGTTAACGGATAACTAACCATAATCGGCCCAAAGTGGCCAATATATATGTGTATTTATGTAAGTTTGAGCAAAGAATCCTGATTATGACTGGTCACAACCAAACGCAACCCCAAAACACAGCAAGCGCAATTGATGTTGCCGAAGTTTTGCGAGGTATTTGGAAACGAAAACTATGGATTGTCTTAGTAACCCTCATTGCGATGGCGGGCTCTGTATTTTTTGTTATGACCGCCACGCCAGAATTTCAAGCTGAAGCCAAGGTTTTAGTTGATAATCAAGAAACGCGTTTTACCAATGCAGAAGTTCAACGTGGAAATGTCACGACGGTCGATCAACAAGAGGTGAAAAGCCAACTTGAGATTTTGCACTCTCGTGATTTGGCAAAACGGGTGATTAAGGATTTAAACTTAACGTCTTTGCGTGAGTTTGATTCATTAAAGAGTGGTATAGGTCCCATCAGTCGCTTTTTGATTTCAATCGGGTTTAAATCTGACCCCAGAAAACATACACCAGAACAGCGCGCGCTCAATGCCTATTATAAGAGAGTAAGCGCTTACCAAATTCCAGAATCAAAAGTCATTGTGATTGCAATGAAATCATCCAGCCCTAAAATTGCGGCTGATGTCGCCAATAAGCTCGCAGAAGAATTTGTTTCTTCCACGCGTGAAACCCAATCGCAAAATACTGGGCGGGCACGTAATTGGCTGGCCGAACAAATTTCTGCATTACGCAAAAAAGTTGTTGAATCAGAAGTTGCTGCTGAAAAATTTCGCGCTAAAGCTGGCTTGTTACGGGGCAGGGATCAAAACAGCACATTGTCAAATCAAGAACTTTCAGAGCTCAACAGCCAAATCATTTTGGCCGAAGCCCAACGCGCGCAAATCCAAGCCCGTGCAAAAGCGATGCGTAACCAGTTGGCAAAAACAGGCGACGTTGCCTCATCAACAGAGGTTTTAAACTCCCCGCTTATTCAACGCTTACGTGAAAGACAAATTACATTACAAGGACGTGTCGCAGAACTATCGACAACGTATTTGCCCAACCATCCGCGTATTAAATCAGTACGCCGTGAAATTTCTGGCCTAAACAGACAAGTGCGTAGAGAAGTGCTGAAAATTGTTTCTGGTTTAGAACAACAGGCAAAAGTTGCTGCCACCCGTGAAGCGTCTTTGCGTGCAAGTTTAAACGGATTGAAAACACGTGCTTCTGGTTCCAATATCGATCACGTAAATTTGCGAGCCTTAGAGCGTGAAGCAAAAGCCAATAGAACGTTGCTTGAAACCTTTTTGACTAAATACTCTGATGCAAGTGCAAGAGAAGATGCCGTTGCCCAACCTGGCCTTGCTCGGGTCATTTCTGCAGCCGACATCTCACCAGAACCGTCTTTTCCAAAACCTGGCCCAACGGTTATTTTAGCAACAATTGGTGGCTTTGTTTTATCAACAGGTATCGCCTTTATGGCAGCGGTAATGAGTTCAGTAACAGGTGGCGCGCCCGCAAGTTCACGGGTCCAACCGCCAGTGCGAGCACACGCATCTCAATCGGTCCAAGCTCAACCACAAAATAGCGCGCAGCAAGCCGCAATTCAAAATCAGATGGTTGCCCAATCTGCAGCGCCGCAAGTGGCCGCGCAATCGCCGCCACAACCGCATGTGCAACCGTCTATGCCAACGGCGTTTGCGCCCATAAGCCCACAAGTAAGCGCTGATGTGTCGCCACAGTTTATACAACAGCAACCAGCGGAGAACCACGCTGTAGCTCAACCATTTACGACTTCAAATGTTAGCGCAGGCGTTCCCTCTTTAAGTCGCTTGCCTGCAAGCGTGTCCATTCAAGCTGCTGCGGCAAATGCTATGTCGGTGATGCACAGTGCCAACAGCCCTTATGCTGCTGGTTTAGGTCCTATTGTTTCTTGGGTTGCAAGTGCACGTCAAACACTTGGCGTTAAGCGCATTGCAGTAACAGGTCTTTCTGGAATGGGCCTAGATGTTGCAGCCACCACACTTGCCTTGGCCAGACAGCTTGCAATGCAAGGTCTGCGTATTATTGTTATTGATGCATCCATGCAAGGTCCGCAATTTGCAAACTTAACAAATACTGCAAACCTTCCAGGGCTTGCCGATTTGATTACAGGACACGCGTCGTTTCTTGAAGTGATTGTTAAAGATGAAGTCTCTGATGTGCGGATTTTGCGCGTTGGTCAACCCGTAACAGTTGCAATGCCGTTGCTAGGTGGGGACCGTATGGAAACTATTTTGGGCGCACTTGAAAGTGACGACAACCATGATGTTGTGATTGTTCATGGTGGGATAATTTCCGCTGAAGGCAACTTAGAAAACGGCGCGATTGCCAAAAGTCATGCAACACTGTTGTTGTCAGGCAATGCTCAAGCCCATGCCGTAACCGCAACAATGACGAAGTTAACGAACGCTGGTATGCGTTCAACCAAGTTTGTACGCATCGAAGGCGATGGTGGTGCTCAGCGCGCACCTGAAAACGTTACGTATATGGATGCAGGTGCTATGGCCGCTGCTTCGTCACTTGCTCAACCAAACTCAGGTAATCAAGTGAACGCAAACTTAAATGCACCGCTATTTTCTAAAGTAGCGGTGTAAGGCTTAAACCAGCTTTATTTGCCAACATTATTGAATGCGGAATTTAAGAAAGTTTGCTGCCAAAAATAGATGCACGTATTTTACTCAATACGTTAAAGGCGGACTGGTTGTTTTTTAATAATCGTTTGATAATCGCCGTCATTAGTTTTGCCAACCCAGCAGGGGCACCTTTAATGGTGGCAACACGAATAGATTCATATAGATGCACTTCACGATCACTCCAGTGCTTTTTATAATCACTGTCACCCGCTGAAAAATCAAACAGAGCATACCCATCATCGCACAAGGCGTTAATGGTCTTGCGTAGCGCATAATTACCTGGAGACATCCGTTGCAGATCAGCCGAACTCGTGAGTGACGCAACAAGTGCCCAATAAGAATTCTTAAACGATGCGCCGAGCATAACCGCGACCACATGCTTATCAATCTTCAAGTTAAACGGCAGTAGGTAGGCCGACGAATTGGTTTTGGAGTAGGCATTAAGCGCGAAAAGAAAGGCCTTGATTTCTGGCGCATCCAAGCCTGTAATACCACGTTTTGCCAACCGAGCCGCTTGCTGGATTTGCATTTTCTCCAATAAAATATGGGTATCTTCTTGGGTCGTTGGCAAGCCAAATTCCACATTGCCAGCAGCAAACAGTTTGTTATCGCGTTTGCGGTTTCCACGTCGGGTTGAAGACGACCTTTTTTTCTCATACAGGTCATCAAAGCTAGCCGTCAGATCCATCGTATAAGACTGATTGGCTGAACGCGTAGAAAATAAGAATGCGAGTGGATTATCACGGTTTGCCCAAAACTTGGGCTGGCGCACAAGGTTGATTAAATCGGGCGAGCCAGCGGTCTTTAAAATTTCAGGCCATAGAGCAGAAATTCTATGGTCGCGAAGAGCCAGATAGTCAGGGCAAAAAACCCCCATACCATAGGTCATTTCACCCGTACCCAGCCATTTTAAAACCTTGGCCCCCAAACGCTTTTGTATCCCAAATGGCAGCACAAAAACCAACTCGCCATCCTTGGTAAAACCTGCGATGACCCGTGACTTATATCCGCGAACAACACCGATTGTACTTTGCCATGATTGGCACCATTCAAAAGTTTGATAAAATGTGCAATCGGCACGTTCTTGCAACGCCCGCCATTGCTCTTGCAAAGGAGAGAAGTCTTCAAACATCTCAAGCCGAATAGCTACGTTTCCCACAACATCGCCCACAATAAGGCTGCCCCTTTAAAAGTCCATTCAAGAATTTTGTAGCCTCGCGTCAAGCCTACGTAAAGACTTAGCTGTTATAGAGCGATAACGTTAAGTTTTGTTGAGTTTTCCATTTTTGTTAGATTGGGTGGCAATTGTGAACAAAGAAACCATTTTCAGAAGTGCTTTAAACGCCGTCCATTACTCGGGAATTGGCAGGTTAGCCAGTCCCATTTTTAAAGGCTGTGGCGCTTTTTTAATGCTACATCACATTTTGCCCGGTGGTGGATTGCAAACAGGATTTGCGCCCAATGCGGGACTTGAGGTCACACCTGAATTTCTATCTGAGGTGATTCAATTTGTCAGAGATCGCGGCTATCAAATTGTTTCCATTGAAGAATCCCACAAAATAATCTCAGGTGAGATGACCATTGATAAGCCATTTATCGTTTTTACTATTGATGATGGCTATCGAGACAACCTTGAGCATGCGCTGCCTGTGTTTAAGAAACACAATTGCCCATTTACGATTTTCATCGCTCCACAAATTACCGATGGCACCAGCGAACTATGGTGGCGTGGGTTAGAGCAGGTGATTGCGGAAAATGATGTTGTTGAATGTGAAATCAACGGCATGCAGTACAAAATTGACACATCAAATACGGCGCAAGAAAAAGCGGGCTTTGCACAAATTTATTGGCCAGTACGAAATTTGCCTGAAGTTGAACAGCGCAAATGGATACGAAATTTTTGCGATGGCTATGGCATTGACCTTGACCAAATGTGTGCCGAGCAAGCCATGAACTGGGACGAAGTGCGCCAAATTTCGAGCGACCCGCTGTGCACCATCGGTGCGCACACCATTCATCATTACGCCGTCTCAAAACTGACCGATAATCAAGTACGCGACGAGGTTATTCAATCTCGAGACATCATTGAGAAAAAAATCGGTAAACGGCCAGAATTTTTCGCCTATCCTTATGGCGACGAAGGATCAGCTGGTCCGCGTGACTTTGATATTGTTAAGGACGCAGGTTTTAAGCTTGCCGTCACGACGCGCAAAGGTGTTGTTTATGATGCCCACCGCGATCACTTAACGGCGTTGCCACGGCTGTCATTGAATGGAGCATATCAAGAAACCCATTACATCGACGCGCTTTTGTCAGGTGTTCCGTTTGCGTTATTTAATAAGTTTAAGAAATTGAACGTGGCTTAGAATTAGTCTGAAACTTCATCGGGCCGCGACATCCAGCGAATAATCATCATGATGCCCGGCAGCCAAGCCATGCCAGCAACAACAAAATAGACAAATTGAATGCCGCCGTGAATTTCGGTAAAATACGCACCGCCAATTGCCATTGCGATCAAGCAATAGACAATAAAATAAATCGTGCCAACAATGACACCGATAAGTTTTCGAGTTCTCATTTTCATGGGATCAGGTGATAGACTGCTATTGAGAAAACAGCAAGCGGCGATAATGTCACCTTTGGCGAAGTGGATGTCTGCTGGCTAATCAATACTGACAGCTCATTACCTTCATGTTAGTTTTCGGTATGGATACTCTTTACGATACTATCGGCCTGAACTATGCAAATTTGCGCAAGCCTGACATTAGAATTGCCAAGATCATTGAAACGGCGCTAGGCGATGCGAAAACTGTTTTAAATGTGGGGGCTGGGGCTGGTTCCTATGAACCAACTGGTAGGCAAATCACAGCCATTGAACCATCCACTAAAATGATTGCCCAACGACCCGCTTCAAATGCAACGGTTATTCAAGGTGGAGCAGAAAACATTGCCTTTGATGATAACTCCTTTGACGCATCAATGGCCGTTCTAACCATTCACCATTGGAGCGACCAGGAAAGAGGGGCCAAAGAAATGGCGCGGGTTACACGAGGCAAAGTAGTGTTCTTAACCTTTGATCCGTTTTTTGAGTGGTTTTGGCTTGCTGACTATTTTCCAGCACTCATTACGCTAGACAATGCGCAAATGCCTCTAATTTCAGTGTATGAAAAGTGGCTGGGGCCAGTTAAAATCTCACCAGTGCCAATTCCACATGATTGCTCAGATGGTTTCCTAGCAGGATATTGGCGACGACCCGCAGCCTATTTAGACGACCGCGTCCGCGCCGCAATGTCATCATTCTGGGCCTTGGACAACATTTTGCAAGGTCTTGAAAAGCTTGAAGCAGATTTAAACAGCGGCGCATGGGAAGATCGCTATGCCACTCTGCTAGCTCTCAACGAGCTAGACTGTGGCTATCGATTGGTTGAAACGGTTTAAAATGAAGGGCATTTTGGATTGAGTGACTTAAGTGTTTCAATAAGGATATTTTTTACACTACTCGAGTGGCAACAATGCGGGTAAAGTGATCTCTGTTAACTAGCGGCTCTAAGACCAACACAAAATAAATTCTGCGATTACCCATGCTTACCAAAAACTTAGTGTGCCTGCATACGCTTAATTAGAACTTCAGTGCGGTTGAGCCAATCAGCAGCCCCTTGCTGGGTATCAACTTTACGAAATTCCGCTACTAAGTTCAAAAAAACTGGAATGGAGCGATTGATGATATTTTGGAGATCAACCTCACTGTCAAGATCAAGAGAAAGACGCTCCGTAAGGTGAACCACGCACTTGTTGATATCCTCGCGTTCAGCATCTTGTAAGAAGGTTTTACCAGCCCCGCCAAGCACAGCAGGCTCATCTATACCAAACTTCGAGGCAACCAAGTCATCTGACCTTGGATTCTCTCCACCAAAGAAGTCGTCTAACTTTCGCAATGCTACGAAGCTTTGTAAGCGGGTCGCATTTGAAACTAAATCAAACCCTCTACCTAAGCTCATTATCATATCATCTGGATCTGGGTTCGCAAAGTCATCACACCAAATTGCAAACACCATGCAGAGGTCGATGCACTCACAAACCGTTACAATCTTAGCTGATTGGCCATCCATAATTTCCATTCCTCTAAAAACATCATACCTTGCGCATGCTAGCAGGTAAACATGCCAAGGGTCGGACGTTTGTTGAAATACACGAATGATGTGAATGGGCTCAAACCTGTCATTGGAATTAAAAACCCTAGACCAGTTATACGCACATTGGACTTCTTAATTGGATTTAATCTGTCGTGCTAACATCACACTTTCATGAGTGTAGCCAAGTTGAAGCTTTTGGGCTGCGTCGATCAGTTGAAGTGCGCCAGAAACACCAAATGAGATTTCAAGTCTGCGTTTGTTTAGATCAAATGTAAACATTACGCCATCACGCGAATATGTGGCACGGTTTGTGCGGTCATCGTCGGATACAGCGCCCCCATGACTTTCCTGAATGTCTTCAAGTTTGTCGACCAGATCATCAAAGTTATTGTCCATTTTCTCTAACTCGACAACTAAACGGTCAAACTCATTTTCAAATATTTTGTCGATTGCAGTACGATGCGCATTCCAGTCTGGACGTAACTCAAGGCTTCGGCGAATGATATAGTCCGCAGGGTTATCTGGGTTCTGGCCCGACTCAATGGAGTATCGAAATGCGGCAG
>JAMOMM010000548.1 GCA_027067085.1 Hyphomicrobiales bacterium | reverse complement strand
GGCTGGTTATAAAAGGAGAAAATATCATGCGATACGTTGCATTTATTCACAAAGAAGATGACAGCTGCTATGGCGTCAGCTTCCCAGATTTAGACGGTTGTATTTCAGCTGGCGATACCATGGACGAAGCCATGAATAACGCGGCCGAGGCTTTGGGCTTGCACCTTGAAGGTATGCAAGAGGATGGAATTGAAGCGCCCGCCCCACGCTCAGTCGATCAATTGAACGCCGATAATGCCGAGGATATGGACACAGCAACAGTTGCTTATGTGTCTGCCATCATTGATTTAGGCTCAACCAAGCCCGTCAATATCTCACTTGATAAAGGCTTGATCCAAGCGATCGATGCCGAGGCCAAACGCCGTAAAGTTACACGCTCTGCTTTCATCACAACCGCGACGCGACATGAGATTTCAGGTGTAGTAATGACCAGATCGGTTAAAGATGGCGGTCCTGAATTGAAATACGGCACCCGCGATAACAATAAAAGTAAGAAAATAGTGTCAAAAAAAGGTTATTCAATTTCAGTTGCTGACTTGCCAAGAGGTTAAAACTTACATGTTATCCCCACTATCAACAGATAGATGTTCTATTGCCTATCTTTGGTTTGCCACAACGCCATAGAATCACATATCTTTTGCGAGTATTAACCAAGGAGCTTAATTTTGCATAATAACAGCGATAAGGCAGGACAGTTTGTAGTAGTTGGCCAATTTAGTGGCGATAGAGACCGCGAGGGGGTTTCAGATGGAATGACAACGAAAGCAATTGTCGTTAACCCAGAAACCACTGTTAAAGAAATATTTGCTGCTTTCTGGCCTGCCGATACCGAAGAGTATTCCACTGAACGAATATTATTTAATGCTCCCTTACGGCTAGAAATAATGCCAGATGAGGAAACCACACCAGAAAGAGAAGGGATAAAATTGGGGGATTATAAATGACTGACACTTACGATAAAGAAAAAGCTGTCCAGATGGATGTTGCCAAACTAATTATTTCTCACGACATAACAATAAATCAGTTCTACAAGGCTCTTGGGATTGATTTGGATGATGTCCATCATTCAGACCCTGATCGAGTAGTTACATATTTAGCTGGTGTTTTTGCTGGGATGGAAGAAACAACAGATAACAACTAACAATGGAGTAAGTAACATGAATTTAGCAGACAAAGATTTTGAAGGATCATACGAAAAAGACGACACCATAAAAATTATCGATGGATATATCGTTATCAATAAAGGTTTTGATTACAACATACCGATAGCGGGCTGCGCTACGTACAAGCAAATTCTTGGCTGGTCACTTCAAGTAGGCGAGAAAACGTGGGCAGATAAAGAACTTGTCCTACGCTTTATAACTGTTGCTCTCAGGGAAGCTAAATTAGACTATCCTGGCGTTGGTGGTTGATCAAAACCCAATCAAATAATATAACGGCCAATTTCAGCCAATAGTTGCACTATAGCGAAGTTTTTGGGCGTTTCAATCAAGAAACGTCAGCCTCAATAACTACCCCAGATGTCTAAATCATGCTCGGCGGCTTGACTTAGAAATTCACGAGCCGATTTATAATCTTCTTTTGTAGCCTTACGTTTAAATTCGGTTGGCCAATATTTCGTGCCTTGCGCTTCAATGGGATCAACAGGAATTGTCTTATTAGCTTTCTTGACCGCTTCAGCTGGAATTTCTAAATCTCCCATTTGTTGATCCCGAGGCCTAGCGTCGATATAGAAGGGTGCACACCAAATCTCTACTAAAGTACATTCCGTAGTAGTAGATATTTCATCATCTCCTGCGTACATTTGATAGCTCATTATATTATCACTTTCACCAAACTTGGTTCTCAATCAAGAAACATCACCCCGCCGCCGACATGACAATAAACTCAGGATTATCATCGATCCAAACATGAGGCAACACGCCTTTGCTGGCTAGGAATTTCCGTTTTGCCACGCGCCCGGTAAAGTAAACCGTATCGCAAACCTGCATATAGAGGGCGGACATGCCGCCCGCCTCTCTTTCGTGCCGCATGGTTGCACCAATTATTGTGTGGCCATGGGCCTGCATAATTTGCATTGCTTCGTGCCAGCCAAGCGGATCGCGCGTGAAGGTGTCGTCGTAATCAATTGCTATCAACATGACGATTTTATTTCCCCAACTTTCAACCTTGTAAGTCCAGAAGGAACTAACGCTTTTTTAAAAGCATCATCAACCGACCAACCAGCTTTTAATCTTGCGTGAATACGACCTCTTGGATGATTGTAAATCCTGCACCACTGGACCAAAGTTTTTGTCTCTCCATCCAATGTGATCCACTTGCTTGATCGACGGTTGTTGCATTGTTCTCTGTGCGTTGACCATTTACAATTTTCTGGAGAATAATCACCATCATTATTTATGCGATCAAGGGAGTGTTTTTTGCTCGGCTTGTCGCCCATGTCTACAATAAAGCATTGAAACCCTGAACGATCTTTTTCGCCGTGTCTCCACCTATCACAAACCCCAATCCCTCGGCCACCATACTTGTTGTAATTCTTGTCGTGGGGTTTGGTGCACCTAGAAACAGCACCTCGCCATGATAGGTATTCACTGGATTTGCCAGCCTTACTAGCGTAACCATGCCTAAAGTTAGCACCAAATTCAGTTTGCGCGCCAAGGCGCACTGTGTCAGTAATCGACGCAGCCATTATAACCTCCTTATCAGGTTGTATGGTTAGGGCTGGTTGCAGTGTTGGAGCACCAAAATCAGCCCGTTAATTATAGCATAGTTTGTTGTTTTTGCTTGTTAAAATGGTACAGAATCGTCGTCTAAGTCCTTTGCAAAGTCCTGTTTGTCGCCACCATTACCAGAACCGCCGCCCTGCCCGTTGCCTTCATTACCGCCGCGATTATCAAGCATAACCAACTTGCCGTTAAAGCCCTGCAATACGACTTCGGTGGTGTACTTGTCCGTGCCTGCTTGGTCGGTCCATTTACGGGTTTGCAGCGCCCCTTCGATATAAAGTTTTGAGCCCTTTTTGATGTAACTTTCAATGACGCGAACAAGGCCTTCGGTGAAGATAACAACACGATGCCACTCTGTTTTTTCGCGGCGCTCGCCCGTGTTTTTGTCTTTCCAACTTTCGCTTGTTGCGATGCTGAGATTGGCAATTTTACGCCCGTCTTGAGTGGAGCGAATTTCAGGGTCTTGCCCAACGTTGCCAACGATGATTACTTTGTTTACTGAGCCAGCCATTACGATTTACTCCAATTTAGGTAATCATCGACTGCATTTGAAGAAAACAGCGCGCCACAAACAATAAATCCTACAAGAAGTACCAAGGCTGTTACGCCTTGAACGAAATCAAGAAATTGATTGTCACCAACTAAGCTGGCCATCCCAAATGATGTGGTTAGAAAAACCACATCACCTACCCCAAAAAACCTTGTTTCTTTACTAATATTATCCATTAGTTTGCTTTCCCTTCTTGTATAATGAGACTTTCAAGTGACCGAATAATCGGCCTGTAATCTTTTCGAAGTGTGGTGCCTTTTGGGAGTTCAGAGCCAAACAAGCTGGCCCTTACACATTTAATCCCATAAATAATAGTAGAATGATCTGGGCGACAAACGGCTCGACCAATTTCACCAAGCGAAGAATTTGTTCTTGTGTCCAAAAGGTACATAACGGCCTGTCGCACCATGGCGACTTTTCGGCGACGCTCTCTAGATGTAACCTGCCCCCAGCTAACACCAGTATATTCACTTAAATGCCGTTCAAACAAACACACCAAACCAAACCTCGTCATTTGCGAACGCACAATAATGTCATGGGCAAAATACTGGTCGAGCGCATTTACTGGAGGCGGTGATTTCTTTTTGTATTTTCGGCGCGGTTTAGACTTATCTAGACCAAAGTGTTTTAAGGCCTTAGCCGTTGGCCTTACCTTGTTGTTCCAAAATGCCAAGTCAGCCTCGCTGGCCGTTGCTAAAGTTTCACTCATGAACTTACCCTTTCAAATTTATTGATTTCATTACCCCAAGTGGCCCAACCATCGCGCGGTTGACGTGAGAACAGTTCGACCCGCCTAGCGCTTGGGATTAAGTTTTCGGCGGCCGTGAAAGCTTCTTCTGGTTTGCGGGAATGCTCCCGCACCTTGCCTTCAATAACCGAGCGAACATTTCGCGCGGTCTTTGGCTTGCCGATGGTGCCGATTAAGAACGGCTCATTTGCCGAGCGCAGGACATAGCCCGTGCCAAATGCAATCTTCCCATGGGTGGTTTTCTTTACCCACGTGCCTGCTGTTTTGAATTTAAAGTTCCACGCTTTCATCACTTCAAATGCTTGCGGTAGCATTGGGTTTGTGGCCCACAAAAACAGCAAGCAATCAGGTGCGGCAAGATCGGCAACTGGTAGAGCCTTGATGTCATCAAGCGGCATGCAGTCATATTTCGCTGACGCATTTTTGCGCTCACCTTTGGCCGACCAATTGTCAAACCGCCAGGGCGGGTCAGCCATGATGAGGTCATAGCCAAACATTTTTAAGTTTTGGAAAGGCCAGTTGTTCATCACGCAGGCTCAACAATTTTCGGTGCTGGCGTGAGCAGTTCTTCGAATACCGCAATATCAGTTTTGCGCTCGATTAGAGGTTTGAATAATTGTTTTGGATAACCAAGCAACATGGCCTTAATGTAAGAACCGTCTTCGCATGGTGCACCTTCAAACCATGTATCAAGTTCCACCAAAACTAAATGTATTTCACCACCCTTTGTTTTTTGAATATCTCCAACCGTATAAACATCACCAATAACAACTGGCGGTATGACATCGTAAGAAACAAGCAGATCAACATTTTTGCAGGTTCTTACACAAACCACTTTCTGTCCAATAAGAAAAGCCATCACGCCATCGCCTTTCTTGCTATGTTGCCAGCAATTTTAGTCGCCCGTTTTGTGACGGCTTGACCAGCGTAGGCTCTAATCGAATGCTCGCTGCAGTATGGCTTTTCAGTGCTGCATTGCGCACCACAAAATCTAAAATCATCAGCACCCACATCACCAATCGGCCAGCGACA